>JAAEPA010000413.1 GCA_024222475.1 Gammaproteobacteria bacterium
CCGGGGGTCTTCGATACAGGCGATGACTTTGACCGCACCGCCGCACGTGGAGCAGGTTTCGATGTCGATATTGAACACCCGCTTCAATCGCTGAGCCCAGCTCATCGCTGCCCGGCGCTGTGCTGGTGAGTGGCATTGCCCATCTTCACCAGCGCTGCGCTTGCGGCCTTTGCCTCGTTTGGAAGGTGTGATCTGTATCCGGTATGTGCTGTTAGGCACGAACACGCCGTGGAAGCGCTCACACTCAATAGCTCAGGCGATGTCGTACTACAACTCAAGAACCCCTACCGGGATGGGACTACTCACATCGTGATGACACCAATGGGTAGTTACGTATGATATTTTAATAGAATCGAAAATTCACTATTCCTCGATGTTCAAGTTAGCTAGTTAATATATTCCAATATTCTGCAATATCTTGTAGTTTATCGCTAATACCGCGCGATGGTTCGGCTTCGTATTCAAGGCGCGGCAACCAGCGCATAGCCTCGCTATGTCACTGTTGGCGTAACGCCGAATACGGACGATTAGGCAAGTCAGATAGGGAAGTTATTTAGGTAGCATTCCTAACAGATCCTTGGCAGTGGATCATCCTCCAATTCTTCGAGAATGCGTTCCCCGCCCAGTTCGGTTTCCAGAACAACATGCCCCCCCCCCTCTTCCACGTAACCGATAAGCGCAGCCTCTAGGGCAGTGGGGTGTTGCCTCATGGCCTCCAGCGCATCATCGGCTTGCGCATTGTCGATGACCGCGATCACACGTCCCTCGCAGGCCAGATAGTGCGGATCGAAACCCAGCATTTCGCATACCGATTGCACCTGTGGGCGCACTGGGATCTGCTGTTGGTGCAGCCGCACGGTATGTCCAGTGAACTGGCTGATCTCGTGGACGACGGTAGCCAGTCCACCACGAGTGGGGTCGCGCATGAAACGCAAACCACTGTAATCCATCAGCATCTTGGTCAGCGGTAATACAGTGGCGGCATCGGATTTCAGGCTGCCCTTGAGGCCAAACTGCTCACGCGCCAACATCACCGCAGTACCATGATCACCAACCGAACCGCTGACCAGGATGGCATCTCCAGGCATGATCCGGTTCAGCGCCAGGGAAAGCTGTTTTTCACGTACTCCGATCCCGGTGGTCGCAAGATACAATCCGCCACCGTTACCCCTGGGCACGACCTTGGTATCACCGGCTACCACTTGCACGTCAATCTCCTGTGCAGCCTGGGCGAGACTGATGACAATACGTTCCAGCTGCGCCACCTCAAGACCTTCTTCAATGAATGCGTTCAAGCTCAAATACCGTGGTATCGCCCCGGCCACCGCTAGATCATTGGTGGTCCCATGGACGGCTAATGAGCCGATATCTCCCCCCGGAAATTCCAATGGTTGAACGGAAAAACCATCGGTAGTGAACATGAGTTCCTTACCCAGCAAGGGCAGGGTTACCGCATCGGCATGCACATCGAGTCCAGGGTTGGCCAGATGCCGGACAAATACCGAATCGATGAGTTCACGCATGAATCGCCCACCATTGCCGTGGGCCAGGGTGATGTATTTATCTTCCATTATTTTAGCGACTCATGATTTGATTGTTGGTGGAATACGAGCCCCATATTCGACGATTTGACCGAAACTCAGCCCCCCATCGTTACAAGGCAAAAGCTGTGACAGTCGCACCTCGAACCCCGCGGACTCTAGTAGCGCAACGACCTGTTCGGTCAAGCGGCGATTCTGGAAGACCCCGCCGCAGAGTCCAACCTGGTTAATCGATTCGAGTCTCCCAATCAACCGGGCCTGATCCAGAATGACCTTGGCCATGGCAGCATGAAACCTACCGGCCCTGGCCGTGACGCTACGCGAGTCATCCATGAGACCCGCGATCAGCGGCTGCCAATCGCTGCGCCATAGACCATTCTGGTCCTGCTCAAGAGGCAGACTATCGGCATCGTCGATCTCCTTGACCAGCGCCTCCAGCAGCATGGGCCCCTGCCCTTCGAAGCTGGCCCCATGCAGGACGCCCGTCAGCGAGGCGGCGGCATCGAACAGACGGCCCGCAGCACTTGATTGAGGACAGTTCAGCCGTTTTTGCCAGGCCTCAAACACTAAATCGGCATCACCGGGACAGTCAGGCCACTCGATACCTGCCTCCCAGCACAATGCAGCGGCACTGCGCCAGGGTTGCCGGCCGGCCTGTTCGCCACCCGGAAGGTAAAAGGGTCTGAAGCTCGCCGCACGCCGCCAACTCCCCGGTCTTCCAATCAGCATCTCGCCTCCCCACAGGCTGCCGTCCTGCCCCAAGCCGGTACCGTCCCAGGTAAACACCATCCAATCCCTATCGAACTCGTGTTCACCGACCAAGGCCGAGGCATGGACGGGGTGATGATAGACTTTTTCGACAGTAAGACCGCAGTGGCGCGCCCAGCGGCTGGAGGCATATCCCGGATGCACATCACAGACCACCGTCTGAGCATGAATCTTGTACAGAGATTGCAATTCGGCAATGCTCTGCTCGAACACCGCTAGACTGCGTGGGGCCTGCAGATCGCCAATGTGAGGAGAAATCACTACCCGGTTCCCCCAGCCCAGGGCAACGGTATTTTTTATATGGCCACCCACGGCGAGCACCGGCCTAGCCAGGGTGAAAGGTAATTCCAGTTCCACCGGGGCATGACCACGGCCCAGACGCAAAGGGCGGGATGCACCCTGAATGGTGCGGAACACCGAATCATCGGCCGGTCTCACGATGGGACGATCGTGATGCAAAAAGGCCTGCGCGACCCTGGCCAGGCGACTCTGAACCTCGACGTTCTCGGTCAATACCGGCTCGCCACTGATATTGGCCGATGTAGCGATCAGCGGACCGCCGAAATCATCCAGCAACAGATGATGCAAGGGAGTGTAAGGCAACATGACCCCAAGCTCATCCAGTCCTGCGGCGACCAGCCCAGAAAGCGAAGCCTCGGGGTGTTTGCGTGCCAATACGATAGGACGTCGACAACCGGTCAACAACTCACGCTGTTCATCACTCAGGCACACCTCCTTGAGCACCGTGGCCAACCCCTTATCCACCCCCTCGGGAAACATCACGGCCAGGGGCTTATCCGGACGGGGCTTATGGGTACGCAATCGCTCAACGGCAAAATCATTGTGTGCATCACTGAACAAGTGATAACCGCCAATGCCCTTTACCGCCACCGTTTTCCCAGCCCTTAATGCAGCGATGCAGGCCGCTAACGCCGGCTGAGTCTCGGTCACCCGTTTGTTGTTTTTAGGGGAATAGAATTGCAGCTGGGGACCACACTGAGCACAGGCGATAGGCTCGGCATGGAAACGTCGATCAAGTGGGTCCTCATATTCCTGACGGCAATCCGAGCACATGGCAAAATCGGCCATTGAGGTGTTCGAACGATCGTAGGGCAAAGTCCTTATCAGGGTATACCTAGGACCACACTGAGTGCAGTTGATAAAGGGATAACGATAACGCCGGTTATGGGGATCCTTGAGCTCCGCGAGGCAATCCTTGCAGAGGAAGTAGTCCGGCGGCACTTGAATACGGGGTTGATCCAGCTCACAGCTAGTCGAGATACGAAATCCAGCTCGCGGCAGACAATCCGTGGGCTCAACCGACTCGATATGGGGCCTGGCGATCAGCGGGGCCTGCGATATCAACGCCGATCCGAATGCCTTCAAGACCGATGGCTTGCCCTGGATCACGATCTCGACCTGCCCCAGCCGATTGCGAACCCAACCACTGAGCTGATAGTGATGGGCCAGACGATAGACAAAGGGTCGAAATCCCACCCCCTGCACATGGCCGCTTATCAGCAAGCGCCGGGTCTGCATCGGGATAACTTCCGCCCTATTCAGAAACTTAGCCATGGCCCGCAAGCAGCGTCATCGCTACGCGAATAAGGCTACTGTACAGTCCGCTATCCTTGCCCATCGGATGCGACCCACAATTGGCCGATTGAATCACGCCACCTTGGGGGCCGCCCGTTCACGCACCCCTCCAGCCCACCAGATACGGCAGGCGCCCTCGTCCGAAACCATGCAGGGACCGATGGGTTTGCGAGGCGTACAAGCCACGCCATAGAGTCGACATTCGTTGGGATAGATCTTACCCAGAACCACCCTTGCGCAGTCACAACCCGGTGGCATCTCGCCGACGCGTTTACGGGATTCATCCGCATAAGAGGGGAAACACCGGCGGGCGTCGTAATCAGCATAGGCCTCCCCGAGCACAAACCCCGAGGAGGGGATGATCCCCACACCACGCCAGTTGGCATCCGCCACGTTCATGACCTGCTCCAACTGTCGGCGGGCAGCTGCATTGCCGCCGGGACGCACCACCTCTGGATAACAATTATCAAGAAAATAATTTTTATCCAGCAGCTGACGCAAGGTCGAATACATGGCCGCCAGTAACGATTCCGGGATAAAGCCGGCCACCGCAGCGGGCATGTGATGATCCTTGACGACAAACTCCCACTCCTCGGGCCCCATTACCGTCGCCACATGACCCGGAGCGATCAGGATATCGAAACCGGCCTGTTCGGATTCCAAGAGCATGGCCACCGCCGGCCAGGTCAGACGACCGGACAACAGCACCAAGAGATTCTCCGGTACGCCCTCAGCCAGCATCGCTGCCACCGGCGCGGTCGTGGTCTCGAAGCCGGCAGCAAAGAAGACCACCTTCTTTTGGGCATTCTGCTTAGCGATCTGCACGACTTCGGTGGGTGAGGCAATGGGTCGAATATCGGCACCAACGGCCTTGGCCTGCGCCAAGGAACGAGGATCTTTCTTGGGACCATTGACCGGAACACGCAACATATCGCCGAAGGCCAGCAGGATGATATCCTCATTGAGTGCCAGCTGAATTGCCTCGTAAATATCTTCTTCCGGACAGATACACACCGGACATCCAGGACCGGGGACGAGCTCGATGTTTGGCGGCAGGGCCCCGCGCAATCCGGCCAGGGTAATAGCCCGTTCATGCCCACCACAGACGTTCATGATCTTGACCTTGGGGGGCAACTCTAAACGGCGTATCCTATCCAACCATTGTCTCGCATCAATCGACATTTGTTAGCACCTCAATCGCAATGCAGCTGTTATACCCATGACGGATGGGTATATTAAGGCGCAGCAGCAGGCGCACGCTTTACCTCTGCCTGAGCAGCGTGCCAACGCGCACCCTCCGGCTGCACCGCCGGTCGCAATGTCTCTCCGCGCCTGATCCGTTCCTGTTGGGCCGCGACCTCAGCACTCAGCCACTCCAGCCAGGGGTCGATGTCTATCTGCCGCCCCGCTGAGGTTCGAATCATGGGCACGGTACTGGCCAGCTGACGCAGATACTGCTCGGCACGCTGTGGCTGGAAATCATCCAGAAACGGCAATAGATCGGACTTAGTCAAGACCACCAGATCGGCGGCCCGGAATATCACGGGATATTTGGCAGGCTTATCATCGCCTTCGGGCACCGACAGCAGGGTGACATTACGGTGCTGTCCCAGATCAAAACTTGCCGGGCAAACCAGATTGCCTACGTTCTCTATAAACAGGACATCCAAGCCATCCAGACGTAGCCGATGCAAGGCATCGTGGACCATATGGGCATCAAGATGACAGGCGCTGCCGGTGGCGATCTGGATGGCCTCCACACCCTTAGCGCGGATCCGTTCGGCATCGTTTTCGGTTTCCAGATCACCCTCGATGACGGCGATATTCAACTCGTCTTTCAGGGCCTCGATAGTATGCTCCAGCAAGGCGGTTTTACCCGCCCCCGGGGAAGACATGAGATTGATGGCCAACACACCATGACGGTCGAAATGCTCGCGATTATGCCCGGCCTGATGATCATTCTCGGTGAGCAAACCTTGTAGCACATCGATGGCCTCATGGCCCTGTTCGGTTGTTGACAACCTTCCTCCAGCCTTGACGAGATGCTCATTACCGGGGGTCACATTACACCCACAAGTATCACACATAGGAATTATCCTCCAGATAGTAAATGCCGGATAACGCGGCTACGGCATCAGTGGTATGAGGCACTACGGTTTGGAAAGCTCAGTCGGAATCGGACGCTCGCTCGAAACCTCTGAGCTCTGCAAAATTTCATCGAAGAGTTCCCAGGAGGAGCGCGCCTCCTGCGGCGAAACCTTTTGGATGGCATAGCCGACATGAACCAAGACAAAATCACCCACCTCCAAGGGCTCGCCCTGAAGCATGAACAGACTCACTTCCCGTTGCACGCCCTTGGCCTCACAACGGGCATTGAAACCGTCGATTTCAATAATTTCCATGGGAATTGCAAGACACACTGTCACTCCTCCGTTTTTTCGGACTCCCTGACTATTCTAAATGCCTGCCCTGGGACCGATCATCCTGCTTTCAGTGCTGCTGCTCCTTCTTAGGAATGCTACCTAAATAACTTCCCTATCTGACTTGCCTGATCGTCCGTTTTCGGCGTTGCAACAACAGTTACATAGCGAGGCTATGCGCCTGTTGTCGCGCCTTGAATACGAACGATCATGCGGCGCCAGCTAGGGAAGTTATTTCATTCGCATTCCTTAGCGGTAGCCAATACCACCCTACTCAGAAGCATCTCATCACCGCTGATCACCCGGGTACGGAAATCTCCGCAAGCGCTGCAAATCAGTCGGTTTGGCAACACATCGCTTTCCGCGCCGCATTGGGTGCACCGCACCTTTATCGACATGGACTCGATAACTAATTGGGCATCCTCGGCCATGGTCCCGGCAGCCGCCAAAGGATAGGCATGTTCAAGTAATGGCGCCTCAACACCGGAAAGTGGACCGATTTTCAGCTCAATCCTTTCCACTCCAGTGGCTTTGTGTTGACGAGCTATCTTCTGTACTTGCTCCAGCAAGGCCATACATACGGAGAGTTCATGCATGAGCTGTCGGATATGCCGTAATCGACCGAGATATTTGCCCACTGCTCATCCACGGTTAACTATTTATGGGAACAAACTTACGCAACAGTTCCCTGCGGGAAACAGGATTGTCGGGTATCTTACCGAGGGCCTCCTTAGTGGACAGGATGGCTTGCTCGGACCCTTCGGCGCTGCTTACCAGTAGTTTGTCCATAATGGCCTGCGCCACGGCACGGGCGACATGCTGATCGGGAAAATCCGTAACCGTAGTAAATAGGGACAGGCTCTGGTACACCCCTACCCCCTCGATCGGAGACACAATGAATTCATAGTCGCTGGAGGGTAAGCCCCAAACCCGCTTCACACCCCAGTCCAGATCAGACCAATCCTCATGCTCAGCCGGCAACAGCGTAAGATTCATAAACCAAGGGCTGATAATAATGCCAAGCCACCGGCCTTCCCAAAGAGTGAAGCCGACCGCCTCCACTTCGAGACGCTCGTTGACGATCGGGAGCCCTTGCATTTTTTGCTCATTGATATTCTTATAGGCCTCGACCAAGCGAATCACTGTTGGATGGACTTGTTTTTCTACCATGGATCCTCAATCATCGATGGGCAGAAACATCCCCTTACTCGAGTCACATTGGGGACAATGCCAATGCTCCGGAAGGGAGGAAAATGGTGTTCCAGACGGGATCTGTTCTATCTCGTCTCCCTCAGCTGGGTCATAGATATACCAGCAGATCCGACACTCCAGCCGGGTGCTATCCTCGAGCCTTGTCGTAATTTTTGAATCTCGCAAGAAACACTCCATGAATTATGAGTATAAAATATCCTGATAGGGTTCGAGCATCTCCTTGAGACGCAGCGAAGAGTCCTGCAGGTCTTCCTGCGCGGCGCATGCAGCTGCGGGGATATCCACGATCTCCAAGGTATTGAGAATCAGGGTACCGGTGGAATTGTAGTGGCGGACCCACCATACATTCGGCACGGCGGTGCTGGTGATTCGGCAATCCCCGTAACCACGTGACAAGATATTCACCGGCCCGAGACCAAGCGTCTGGTCAAGAAAACTCACATCTTCCTTGGATAAAGGCAGCAAGGTGAGATTGATGACATGGGCCTTAGCGCCTGGCGCAAGGTTGCTGATCCGGTCCTCGATCTCCGTCAGGATCGGCATGGCGTTCATGATCTCGGTCGCTGGTTGCACATTGCTAAGATTTTGCACCGCAGGACTAGCGTTTTTCGCCAACAGACGAGCCAGAACCGGGACATCCCCCACCTCCAAGAGGTCGCGGATGGGTGCACCTTGCTCATCGACATAGAAGGTCCGCCACACACCGGCAAGCACGGACTCTTGCATCTTCGCCTGAAAGGCAGCCGTATACCTAATCGCCACCTCCCCTTCACCAAGGATTTGATTCACCAACTCCCGATTCTGTGCTTCCAGAGTAGAGATATCAACCAATAGAGGGTCTTCGCCGGGCCGATAGCTCTGTAGTGCCTGCTGGACCCACTCCATGACCTCCATGGCATCCGCGAGATGCCGTACTTCTTCTGGCTCCGGCAACAAGGGCTTTTGATAGACCCCCATGTCTTCAGGCAGATTGATGTACTCCAAGCTAGTCCCATCCTGTTCCAACGGCTGACTTCCGGGACCGATGCCAATACTGGCGATGGGGATACCTTTCAGACCCATGGCTCAATTCCTCGTAATACCCATAAAAAATGGATTGTAATCACTTCGCACTCACCACAGGAAGTTTAAAACCCGGGGGTTTAGTGGGCTCTGCTACCAGCATTTTGTTGATTTCTTGCAGATAATCCTCCCAGTTCTGAACCCCGGTGATACAGCCCAAATATCCTCCATTGCGTACCAACACCAATGCCGGCCATGCCTTGAATCCATAGTGCATCTGCAATTTCAACTCTGCAGTACGGGCTACCACGGCGGGTCGGAGTCGCCCATGAAAGGCTTGAATCAATTCCGGGAGAATAACTGCCACATCGTTGGTTTCACGATATTTTTTGGGGTCACCCGCGAAGAAAAGAATGCCCTCCCCTGGAGTATTCACGAAGCCATCGAGGCTGTCCAAGGAGATCTCGGGGTAATCGAACTCCTCGAGTAGGCGGTCAATTAATGGTGAGCGCATGAACGAGTTCCTTAAAGTTGCGGACGGTCATCCTCATAAGGAGCAATACCCAGCTCCGGCGGGTTGAGGTATTCGAGCTCCGCAAGCGGGGTCTTGCGTTTTTGCGCTGCGCGTTCCCACTCAGCCAATATCGATAGCGCCGCCCTCAAGGCCGTCGGGATTTGGGCCTTAACAGGAGGGCGCAGGCTGCCGCCGTAATCATCAAGCACCACGGGCTGTACGCCAATCAGGACCAATTGTTTAGGACAGTCCCCCAAAAGGTCGGCCGAAGCAAGCACCTCCTGCAAACCGGTCTGATGCATACTGATCTTTTTAGCGCCGAGATAACGCGGAACATTTTCTTCACGAATCACTCGCAAGGCACCGGGTTCAAGACCAAAGTCAATGGCGTCAAAAATCAACAGCCTTTGAACCTGGCAGACATAGGGCAGCAAGAACATGCCCTGAGTACCTCCATCCATGAGCCTGACCCCGGGGGGAACACGATATTCGGCATGAAGTGCTTCTACGGCACGCACCCCAAAGCCTTCGTCGGCCCACAAGACGTTGCCGATCCCAAGGATTAGAGTATCGAATTCCAGATCACTGTTAATATTCAGCATCTCGGATCGGCAGTCTTGTGATCGTGGGTATTGCTAAGGAAGATCGTCCTTGAACATGCGCCACCCGCTGATAATAGTGCTGATACTCGTTTGGCGGGACATAATGTCCGCGCGTATCGCCATATACATGTGAACAATAATGGTCGACAATATGACCCACATACCGAGATTGTGCCAATTATGGACGGCCTCGCTGTCACCAATCAGTGGAATGATCCAACCGAACATCACGTCGGCCCAACTGCCCTGTCCAAGCCCCTCACCGTAAAGCGCGAAACCGGTCGCTATCATAAAGAACGCCCCCAGGCCATTAAACAAGAACATGGCCGTCTGAGCCAGAGGATTATGTCCTGGATATTTGTGCATTTCCCTGGTCATGAAAAGGTAGAAACGGATCTCATGAAAAAAGCCCCGCCACCATGTCATATCCCACAAGGGAAGAAAATAGAGTTCTCGAGCATAATGATTGCCAACAATCGCCCAATAGACCCGCACCAAGACTCCGATGGTAAATGCATAGGCCGCTATAAAATGAATCAAACGAATATTTCCCATCAGAAATTGGTCGCTTGCCTCACCCGGGACGGAATCCATGGGCGCCCCGATGAAGTAACCCGTGATACACATAACGAAGAAAGTGATGCCATGCGTCCAATGCCATATCCGCACGGGCGCCTCATACACATAGATAGGCTGCTGATGGGCAGGATCATGCCCACCCTTCGTGCTTGTCGCTGAAGTCATAATAGACACCCCTCGATCATAAGGCTGTAGGCTGCAAACACCGTATCGCGCGCCGCTGGCCCAACCTCAGAAGACTTATCCACGTTTATAGTACCTTTACCCTCGCCAGTTCTTTGCCATCCGGCCCGATCACATGGCTGGCGCAGGCTAGACAAGGGTCAAAACTGTGTAAGGTACGCAAAATTTCCACCGGTTGGTGAGGATCAACCATCGGTGTACCGAGAAGTGCGGCCTCGTAGGCGCCAATCTGCCCCTTAGGGTCCCTGGGCCCGGCATTCCAAGTACTCGGCACTACCGCCTGGTAGTTATCGATCTTGGCATCTTTTATTACGATGTAATGGGCGAGGCCGCCTCGAGGGGCCTCTGCATACCCTAAGCCTTTACTTTCCCGGGGCCAGGTTTCCGGTTCCCATTTTTCCATATTGGCGCAGTTACTATCACCGGCTTTCACATTGGCTATCAATTTGTCATAAAAATACCGCATCTTATGCGCGGCCCATGAACACTCCAATCCACGAGCAGCGGTGCGTCCCAGAGTAGAAAACAACGCCTCCAACGGCAGGTCCAGATCTTTGAGCAATGCATCCACCGGCTCTTTGAACTCTTCGTTGCCACGCATGTAGTTGACGACATAGCGGGCCAGCGGGCCAACCTCCATCGCATGCCCCTTCCAACGCGGCGCCTTGAGCCAAGAATATTTATTATTCTCGTCCAGCTGTTTGATATCGGTTCGGGTGCCCTTGATATTGGGGCCGGGGTCGAAATTTGGTTCGGTGATGCCATCCCAGGGGTGCAGTCCCTTGGCCTCGTCTGGATATTTGTACCACGAGTGATTTACAAACTCCTGCAACTGCTCGGGATCACGCAGATCGACCTCATGAATCTCATCAAACTTGCCGTTGATGATGGCGCCTCCCTGTATATGCATATTTTCTTGCGACCAATCATTAGCGATATCGGGGAAATCGCCATACGCTAACAGGTTCTTACTCGACAGGCCGCCACCGTGGGTCCAATCCTTATAAAATGAGGCTATCGCCTTCAGATCGGGGATATAGACCTTGTCGACAAACTCGATAGACCGGTTGATGATGTCGGAAATCATATTGAGCGAGACCATGTTGATCGCGCCCACGCTTCCAGTATCATCGATATTTATCGAACAGGGCATCCCTCCTACCAACCAATTGGGATGCGGATTGCGGCCCCCAAATATGGTGTGGATTTTAACGATCTCTTTTTGAAACTCCAGGGCTTCCAGATAATGGGTCACCGCCATCAGGTTAGCTTCAGGAGGTAATCTATAGGCTGCACTCCCCCAGTAGGCGTTGGCGAAAGGACCCAGCTGACCAGACTCCACGAAGCGCTTAAGTTTGGCCTGGACGTCACGAAAATAACCGGGTGAGGACTTGGCCCAAGAGGAAATGCTTTGCTGGAGTTGAGAGGTCGCCTTGGGATCGGCCTTCAAGGCGCTGACCACATCGACCCAATCCAAGGCATGAAGATGATAGAAATGTACCAGATGATCCTGAGTATATTGGGCCAACATCATGAGATTGCGGATCGTATTGGCATTCTCGGGAATCTTGATACCCAATGCATCCTCCACGCAGCGCACCGAGGCCTGCGCGTGTACGCCGGTGCAAACCCCGCAGATCCGCTCGACAAAGGCCCAGGCATCACGAGGATCTCGCCCCTGCAGAATGACCTCCAGGCCACGCCACATGACCCCGGTGGAGACTGCATTTTGGATCACGTTATTCTCATCAACATTGACTTCCACACGCAGATGGCCTTCGATTCGACAGATCGGGTCCACCACGATGCGCTCGCCACTGTCATCAAGATTGAAACCATTGGGATCTACGATCTTAGTCATTGCTGGAATCCTCGTTCTTCTTACTCATGTGGCTGATCACTGAGGCGGCGGCATGAGCGGCTACACCGATGGCTGCGGCGCCGGCCAATACCCCTCCGACCTGATTAGCATTGGCCTCGATACCACCCGGAAACTTGATATTCGTCACCGGGCCATAAAACGACCCTTTATCCCAGAAATCGTTTTCCGCACAACCCAAGCAACCGTGACCCGATTTAACGGGCCAGGACAGCCCATCGTTCCATTCCAGCGTAGAACAGGCATTGTAGGTTGTGGGGCCCTTACAGCCCACCTTGTAGAGGCAATAACCCTTGCGCGCACCCTCATCGTCGAACTTCTCCACGAACTGCCCGGCATCGAAATGCGGCCGGCGGTAGCATTTATCATGCAGACGCTGGCTGTAAAACATCTTGGGACGCCCCTGGCGATCCAGCTCTGGAAAACGATCGAATGTAGCCATATAGGTAATGACGCCGGTCATGACCTCAGCGATGGGCGGGCAACCCGGTACCTTAATGATCGGTTTATCATGAATGACCTTGTGGATCGGAACCGCCCGGGTAGGATTGGGTCGGGCGGCCTGAACACATCCCCATGAAGCGCAAGAACCCCAAGAGATGATGGCCTTGCAATGCTTGGCCATGTGTTTAAGCTTATTGACAAAAGGTTGTCCACCCGGCATACAGCTCATTCCGTCTTGGTTGAGCGGTGGATTACCCTCGCAGGCAAGGATGAAATTACCATCGTACTTTTCGATGGTTTGTTCCAAAATCTCTTCCGCCTGATGGCCGGCTGCGGCCATCAGGGTGTCATCGTAATCAAGCGAGATCATGGACAAAATGACATCACTGGCCAGAGGATGCCCGGAACGGACGAACGATTCGGTGCAACAGGTACACTCCAAGCCATGGAGCCAAATCACTGGGGTACGGGGTTTGGTCTCCAGGGCGTGGGCGATGCGCCCGGTAAACTCGGGACCTAAACCCAGACCCGCTGCTGAGAGACTGCAGAATTTGATAAAACTTCGACGGGTGATCCCCTGCCGACGCATGACGTCGTAGAAGGTTTCAGTGATTCCCATTGCTTACCTCGCTCTCGGTTTATGAGTAGAAGAATTAAAGAGAACTAGCAAACCAGGTAAATCTATATCAAAATGTCGATTTGAATAGGATCTAGCTGATAGACTCCTATAAAATTAATTCTAATATAGATTAAGTGTTATTAGATTTTGGTTAAAGAATGTTCTTCTGAAAAGGACTTGTCAAGTATTGTATGAATATCGATCATGGAGGCGAACCAAGCTAGAATCGACCAAACATCCATAGAAAGTAACTACACTAGGAGGCTGTCGGATTTAGGTGATCGTAGCGAGGGAAAGACGG
>JAAEPA010000414.1 GCA_024222475.1 Gammaproteobacteria bacterium
AAAGGCGTTATTCTAAAAAGCCACGAACTTGTCAAAGAGCTCATCGGAAAAACAAAAACCAAAACAGGCTTACGGGTAAAAGCCAATATCATTGACAAAGTTTATGAAACAGGAAGAACGTATTCTGAGGGTTTCAAAGAAACCATGCGTATCGTTTTTGATGATGTTCTGCCTCAATGGAATTACACTGCCGTTCCTTCGAGTATCTAAAGTTAGGGAAGTTATTTAATTCGCGTTCCTTAGTGGCTTGAAGTGCGGTATGCTTTTGCGACTTGACTGGGGTATGGACCCGGGACGGAACGCATACAGGGGATGGACGTAACGTGAGTATCAAATCCGAGCGACAGACGCCATCGATCTTCGTCAGCTACCGCATTGCGGACACGCTGCCGATTGCCGATCGACTTGCCGCGGAGCTACAGCGCACGTTTGGGGCCGGGTCAGTCTTCTTCGACCGCAGGACGATCGAGCCCGGAGACACCTGGGACAGCGATATCGAGACCGCGGTCAAGGGCGCCGCGGTTGTGTTAGTGCTCATTGGCAGGAAGTGGCTCACGGAACAAAACGAGTACGGTCGCCGGCGACTGGACGTTTCCGGCGACTGGGTACGACGCGAAG
>JAAEPA010000415.1 GCA_024222475.1 Gammaproteobacteria bacterium
ATGGGAAGCCTGAGTGAGCGCGGGGTGCTGAATATCGCAGAGATAACCATGTCGGAGTTGACCTCGGATGGTGAACAGGACGACGCCAGTTTTCTGGCCCGGGTCGATCTGTTGGTTAAGCTGGGCTACCACGTGCTGATTTCTGACTATCTGCGTTTCTTCCGTTTGAGTTCCTGGATTCGTAACTTCACCAATAATCGCATTGCTGTGGTTATGAGTGTGTATGATCTGAACAAGATCTTCGATGAGGCATATTATGAAGGTCTTGAGGGTGGCATCCTGGTGGCGATGGGTAAACTGTTTTCTGATGACACCAATGTCTTCGTCTATCCTGCAAAGATCGATGGTGAGCTGGTGACTCTCGACAATGCAGAAGTCCCGGAGAAGGTAAAACATCTGCTACGTTACCTGATGTTGAACAAGTCCATGGTGGCTATCGAGCACTACAAAGGAGAGAACCTGCATATCTCTCCACCTGAGTTGGCCAAGCAGATGCAACAGGGGCGGGGCGAATGGGAAAAGGCACTGCCGCCTGGCGTTGCCGAAGAGATAATTGAGAAGCATCTGTTCAGGTGTTGTGTCTAGTGTACTGTAACGTATAAAGGGCACATATCAGCGTGGCGAGAAGCCGTTAGCTGTAAGGTGCGTCTCGCGGGGAATGGCATGCCCTTTTCAAGAGACGCAACACCACAGATGACGGCTTCTCGCCGCGCCCGAAGGGAGGCCCACAAATGACTCAATCCTGCGTTCCAGCCCTTATTAAGGGAACAACCATTAACTGCGGACTGCGCCTTGACTTGAGTCATTTGTGGGTCTCTGATATGTGCCCTTTATACGTTACAGTACACTAGGGTAGATATTATTCTATCTTCCAGCGTGTTTGGCTGTATTATGCTGCGCTGCTTGTGCAGCGACTAAACAGTCATGAATAATCAAGCATGTTAATCAATAGGTGTGTATCAACATCGATTTAATGTGGTTCCCTGTGAAATTGGATAATTCCGGAAGAGATTATGGGTCGTTCAAGAAAAAAGAGATTACCAACCGAGCCGGTCAAGGCCACCATTGAGTCCATGAGCCACGATGGACGTGGAGTTACGCATCTGGATGGCAAGACTGTGTTCATTCACGGTTGCCTGTCTGGTGAAGAGATAATGTTCACCTATACCAGCAAGCGCAAGAAATATGATGAGGGTGTTGTCTCTGAAGTGCTTACAGCGTCACCGGACCGGACGGAACCTGTGTGCCAGCACTTTGCCATCTGTGGTGGTTGCAGTCTGCAACACTTGAAGCCTGAGTCCCAGATCGGGGTAAAACAGCAGAGCCTGCTGGATGCCTTTGAGCATATCGGCAAGGTGACGCCTGGTGAGATATTTGAACCACTTACAGCGGCCACTCCCTGGGGCTATCGCCGAAAGGCCAGGCTGGGTGTCAAATATGTACCAAAAAAGGGCAGGGTGCTGGTGGGATTTCGCGA
>JAAEPA010000416.1 GCA_024222475.1 Gammaproteobacteria bacterium
CTACGATGGCAGTCAGTTAGCTACTTTAAATCAAGCTGTGATTGCCTTTGGTGAAATTGGTCTGGAACTTCTCGATAGAGGATCTGATACCGATGTCACCATTGCTAATACCCAGTTCATCAGCAACTCACTCCGCGCCGTCTACTTAGACCTGGATAATGCCGCCGGTCAGGTGACGCTGCAAAACAACAGCGCCTCTGGCAACAGTGTGAATGGCGTTGGGGTTGGGGGAACCATTTCACAAACCCTCCATTTCGATTGGTCAGCAGAATCTAATCTACCCCTGGTTCTGCTTGATAACCTGACTGTCCGTGATATGGGCAACCTCTCCCTGTCACCAGGCACCATCATCAAAGGATGGCAAAATGTGTATAACGACCCCTTAGATATCAATGTCTATGGTGCCTTGAGCGCCACCGGTACTATCAGCCAACCTGTCGTTTTCACCTCATTGGCCGATGACACTTATGGCGGTGACACGAATAACGACGGGAACGCCACCTTTCCCAGTCCAGGAGATTGGGGTCGTATTCGCTTCTACGATGGCAGTCAGTTAGCTACTTTAAATCAAGCTGTGATTGCCTTTGGTGAAATTGGTCTGGAACTTCTCGGTTTAGAAAC
>JAAEPA010000417.1 GCA_024222475.1 Gammaproteobacteria bacterium
AGGCGGAACGCACCCTCTCAGGAACGTTGACCCAGGAACCACCACGAAGAACAGGGCGAGCGGCATGTTTTTTGCCTACACATTTCTCCTCCTTGCCCCCATAGCCCGCATCGAACTCCGAGCAGGTCCATTCCCAGACATTGCCCAACATGTCATGCAGACCATAGTCATTCTTCCTGAAACTGCCGACCGGCGAGGCAAAAAAATAGCCATCCTTGCATTCGTGTTTGGGAGATCCCCAGGACCACGTCCCATCCTTGGTCTGATCGGCCACGTTGGCGTAGCGACAGGCCCGGTCGGGGTCATCTCCCCAGAACCGCGCCTTGGTGCTCCCGCCCCGCGCCGCATACTCCCACTCCGCTTCGGTAGGCAGGCGATAGTGCTCACCCGACTCTTTATTCAACCAGACGATATAGGCCATCGCATCGTTCCAACTCACACAGGCCACCGGGTGCCGGTCGGTCTGTTGGAACCGGTCCGGGAGCACGGGGCGTCGCCAATTGCGACCCGCCTCCCAATCCCATTTTAGCTTATCCTCTTCCTCGATCAGGCTCCGACAGCCCTTCTTTCCCCCGGCATCCTTCTCCGCATCGCTCCGATACCCCGTCGCCTTTACGAAACGCCGAAACTCCCCCACCGTCACCTCGGTCTTGCCCAGCCTGAATCCCTCCACACACACCCGGTGCCGGTGCTCGTCATCATCACGACCCGCCTCCGATTCCGGGCTGCCCATCTGAAAACATCCCCCTTTTACCGCGACCATCTCCGGCTCGAGCGCTCGCGAGACCCGCTCCAGGTCCACCTCGACCACCTGCTCCGCCTCGCTCAGTTCCACCCAGTCGTCATGGGCGCGGTATCCGCCCTTGTCCACTCGAAGGTGGTAGCGCCCGGGCTTCAGCCGCATGCCCGCGTAGTAGCGCGGCTCGATATTCATGATCCGCACCCGCGCATCGACGGGGGTGGCGCGCACCGTCAGGGCGTATTCCAGGGCCTCGGCCTCTAGTCGGGCATCGATCCTCGCCTGACGCCCCGTGACCACGGTTACGGTCCCTTGCCAGGGCTGGTAACCTGCCTTTTTGACCTCCACCTGGTGCCGGCCCGCCTCAATGTCCCCAGCCTCGTCTGGAGTGCGGCCCATATAGTCCCCGTTCAGATACCAGATGGCGTCACCGGGTGTGCTGATAATGTCGAGGCTTCCGGTCGTAAACTCCCGCTCGAGTATCAGAGTGATCGGGGTGCGCCGTCCCGCGCGGATGCGCACTCGCTGCTCCACGGACTGGTAGCCTGGATGAGTCGCCTTGAGCACAACCCGCCCCGGCTTTAAGCCCTTTAGAGTGATAGGCGCCGCGCCCTTGCGTTTGCCACCCAGCCATATCGCGGCCCCCTCAGGACGGGTTTCGATGCGCAACGCACCCGTGCCAGGTGTTTCGATGGGCTGGTCTTCATGAACCACACTGCCGCCGGCCACGAACACGTAGTCCCCGAGTTTGTACCTGTAGTCCGGGTGCTTGCCGAACTGGGGTGTCTGCTCGGTGCTTTCCGAGACGATCTGCTGCAGATACTGGCCCAGTTCGGTGCCGGTGACATAACCATCCTCGGGCGCGCGGTCCGCCAGACCCAGTTCCAGGGCATCCACGAACGCCGGGGTGAACACGCTGCGGGCGGGCACCTCCTCCCTCGCGCTGCCGGCGGTGATGAACTGACGCACCGGTTTAGCCGTGACGCGGGAGATGTGCTTAGGCCGCAAAATGGCCTTGGTCTTGAACACCGATCCGGAAAAGCAGCTATCGAACAGGAATAGGGCATGCCGAGCAGTCATCTGGCGGGTCCAGGCCATCACCTGGCTCATATGTAAGGATTTGGTGAGGAAGTCCCGCCCGGGATAACCATCCATCTGCGCTGGAATTGGGGCATCGGAGGGCACCAGATAGCCCTGATCGCCTTGCTCCCAGGTGTGGCCGTGACCGGAGAAGAAAAACAGCAGGCGATTGTCTCCATCGTAACCGTAGCTACGGATGAAGTCCTCAAAGGCGTCCTTGAGTTCGTTGCTGTTGAGGCGGCCACTGCCCACCTCGGACTCGGGGTAACGGACCACCTTGTAGCCTTGCTTCTCCAACAACTGCTCCACCCGATCCAGCTCGCTAGGGATGCTGTTCAGATCCGGCCAGCCCGCAGTATAATCCGACACCCCAATGAGCAAGGCGTAGCTATCCTTGTAGAGCCCCACCTGCTGCCCCTGGGTGTCCTTGATCCTCATCAATCCACGCTTGCCGGGCTGCGCCTGGGCCACCGCAGCTAGCAGGAACAGCGCCGAGAGCAACATCCACAGAGCCATGAAAAAACGTTTACCGGGCCACGAACCCAATCGCGTCCCTTGCCCGGAAATCCGAGTCGTCATCATTTTCACCCCCATCAACTCCTCTCAGAAATCATGCTCCATCCTTCTCCCCCGTCCACTAAATAGAGAAGAGCCTGCCCTTAATCCCGTGCCCTGATCCAGCCACCTCGACACTGCCCCGGGGAGGCAACGACAAAATACGGACCTATAGAATTATATACGGACTGGCGTTTGCTGTTTTACCTGAATTCTACGCGGGCTGAAAACTCATTCGTCATAGGTACATAGCCAACGAAACGGTCAGGGCACAATGAGTTCATCCTCGGCAGCATGGGTCGTCAAATGTCAACAGAATCCATCAGCATATCCTTAGCCTGATTGATCTTGGCGGCCAGGTAAGTGGATCCCCCGCGGTCCGGGTGCAGTTTTTGTATCAACCGGCGGTGGGTCTCTATGATTTGCTCACGGCTGGCTTCAGGGGACAGACCGAGGATTTCATAGGCCTCGTTACGCGACATTTTTGCCGACGGCGTTGTGGCACCCGGGTCGTGGGCACTGGATGTCTGGGCCTGTTCACGCCAGTCCTCGCCATGGTTTCTGTCGAGATAGGCCTGTAACAAGGCCGTGGATTCTTGGTCCTGAGCCTGGCAATGCACGTAGAATTCCAGCAGTTCTTCAATGGACATATTACCGAGTTGCCGGCCCTTGAAACGACCCAGCAGGACCTCTCCGGACATCTCTCCCGTTTGATGATCCAGCGCCATGCGCAGGTAACGGGATTCCACCTGGGAACGTCTTCCCCCGCTGGGCCCCTGGGCCGCCTTGGAGGTTTGGAACTGACCCACCAGCCGCTGGATCATCGGAAGATAAGCGATTAATCCTATCAAGCGACGAGCGAATGGGAGTAGGACACCGAACAGGGCGGCCAGCCAATGCAGGCGACCGGTCATGGCAAGTAAGATTAGACCGATTCCCAGGCCTACCGCCGCGAACTGTAACCAGACCTTCCGTGGTTGCCGTCGCAGCCAGCGTATTACCAGGAAAATGATTATGGCGGCAATTAGAAAAATTAATGGTCGCATGTGTTTATTCGCCCATCTGGTGGGTGAGTCGTCTGATGATCTCGCCCTTGCCTTGGCTGAAACCCTCCAGGGCTCGTCGTCCTCCCGCGGCATAGACGGCAACGGCGCCGAGCAAGTCCTTGAGTTGTTGAGCACTGCTTGAGTCGAAACGGCAATAGGCCCCTTTGCTCAGGCGGGCGATGTGTTTGAAAGCGCGTTCTGCGCCCGGTTCCATACCTTCGTGGAACAGGAATACCGGGACACCGTGAATGCCGAGTTTTGCGGCCGAATCACACAATTTGTCGATGCCCTCCTCCATGCTGTCGCCGATAAAGACCAAGGCATCGACCTTTTTCTCCATGGTCTCATTAAGGGTGTGATCGAGTACCTTTTGGATCTGAGTGCGCCCTCCCAGGCAATATACGCCCATCATGCTTGTCAACAGACTATTGGTATCCGACAACCAGACACCGGCATTGAATTCTCGGTAACCTCGGTAATAACATAGTTGAATATCCAATCCCCCTAATGCCGTTGTTTGCTTAAACATCTCGCCCTGTATGTGACAGGCCCGGTCCCAAGTGGGCTCCCGGCTGGCCGTGGCATCCAAGGCGAAGATCAGTCGCCCTCCGCCACCAGAGGATCTTGACACAGACATATCAGCTGCCTTCTTTAAAAAGGCGTCAATCTCGGTCGCAGAGGATCGGTGCTCTATACTTTTTTTGCGTTCCGGCATTTTACTGAGAGGTTCGTTAAAAATGTTTTCATTTTCATACAGGGTTATATCTTATCCTGTTATGCTTATCATTTTACCTTGATCCTGTAAGTGATCGTGCTTACAGGCTGCGAGTATTGAAAAATATTCGGTTTGTTAGAGGAGAACCGTGATGATTGAAATAAAAGAACGAGAAACGGGGACGGTACTTTGTCGCATCGATGTAAGCACCCTCGCAGGTGCTGATCTACGCGAGCTCAACCTTGTCAATGCAGACCTGAAGGGCGCTGATTTGAGGAATGCAAACCTCAGTAATACAATGCTTAACAATGCTGATCTGAGGGATGCACGCTTGCAATATACCAAGCTGGTCAATGCCCAGTTGGTAAATGCCCAACTCAACGGAGCCGATCTGAGTAAGGCCAATTTTAGTAACGGAAACCGCTCGCTGGCGGCTAATCTAATGAATGCCGATCTTTCCGGGGCGTCATTAATCGGTGCGGATATACGTCATGTCAATCTCCAAAATGCAAAACTGGCGGGTGCCGATCTTAGCTATACGCTGCTTCAATCCGCCAACCTTTCTCAGGCCAACCTGGAATCCGCCATGATATGCGATGCAACATTGATCGATACCAATTTGAGCGGTAGTAATATGCAAGGCACCGATTTATGCGGTGCCCGCTTTAATAATGCGAACCTCATGAATGCCAATCTCAACGATTCCCGATTCAGTGGCGAGAAGACCCAGCGCCCCGCAATCCTGACGAGAGCCAATCTGCGCCAAGCGAGCTTAGTTCGCGCCAATCTGGCGCGCACGGTACTGAGAAAGGCCGATCTTTCTCAAACCAATCTGACTGAAGCCGATCTCTCGGACGCGTTGCTCGGCGGGGCGCGTTTGCGTAATGCCAATGTGACCGGAGCGGATTTCAAAGGTGTTTCCCTGGAAACGACCACCTTGGATTTTGCCAATTTTTCGCAGTCGAAGAATGCCAAGATTCCAGCCTATAAGATTAATGTGCGTTAGGGTTTAGGCCAGACCGGGGTGTAAGCCGTCGAGCGCAGATAGTCATATACCCATGACATATGGGTTTTCAGGTACGCAGTGTATATCGACTTTGTTGCAGAGCAAGGCAGAACACGTAAGACATAGACCCTATGTTTTGACATTTTTTGCAAGTTTAAGGAGGTCAAAACATAACGTCTGATTTTTTGGTCAAGAACTGTTCCATAGTCCCTTATGGAATAGTTACTTGCAAGTCAAAACATATCAGCCCGGATATTTCATGAATTTGCACGATGATCGCGTAGAGATTTGTTTCCACAAGGAATTTTCCGAAGGAGTGGCGTATCCACGATTACGGCTGACTGAGAAAATTTTCTTGTGGAAACA
>JAAEPA010000418.1 GCA_024222475.1 Gammaproteobacteria bacterium
CGCGTATTCGACGTGATCGCGGTCACCAACGACTTAATCGATAAGCATCCCGATCTGGTCACCAAGTTTCTCGATGTGACCGACCAAGCGACCGTTTATCTGCGGCGCAAACCGGACAAAGCGAAACCGATCATCGCCGAGGCTGCCGGCATGGGGCTCAAGGATTCAAACATCGTGCTGTCGCTATTCAAATTTCCCGAGCGCGAAGACCAACTGTCCGCGCGCTGGATGGGCGGTGGGGTGCAGGCATTCATGCAAGAGGCCGCTGCATTTTTTGTCAAACAGGGGCAGATGCCGAAGGCACTCGATGATTACGGGACAACAGTCGATTCGAGCTTCTACGAGAAAGTGAATTGATTAACGCGGGATTGTATTATGTAGTCTCTAGAGACCTGCACGTTGTCCGCTCTTCATGAATGCCCTGGTTTTGTTTGATCCTAAAACCACTTATTAATTGTATACCGGCAAGAAAGACAGGAGTAATCTAACCATGTTACCTGATATTCGCAACATCCTTTACAGCACAGATTTATCGAAGAACGCAGTCTTTGCGTTCCGTTATGCGGTCGACCTCGCAAAAAAGACCGGCGCCAATGTCCACGTTCTGCATGTCGTGGAGGCCCTCTCAAATGATGCCAAGATCACGCTTCAAGCTTACGTGCAGGATGAAGACGCCCGCAAGCGGGCCTTGTATGAGAGAGTCGATCGCGCGAAAGACAACCTGAACCAACGCCTGGAAAAATTCTGGGGTGCATGTACGGAGGAAGAGCGTAAGATGAGCAAGCAGATCGCCACCGTCAATGTATGCGAATCATATCCTCCGGAAGAAATTCTCAAGAAAGCCGACGAGCTGAATTGTGACCTCATTGTCATGGGAACACATGAAAAGGGGTTAACACATACGTTTCTCGGGAGCGTTACGAAGAGTGTGTTGCATCGCTCGCGTATTCCCACGCTGGTGGTGCCTCTGCCAGAGGACATATAGCTTGGCCCATCGCCCGGCGAGTTGGCCGATACCTTGAGCGCCAGGGACTACTGGAGCGGGATGCCCAGAACAGTTTCCTGACCTCGGATTCGGTTCCCGTTCCCGGTGGACCGATGGATGAGTTACTGGGCCATTCGATCACCTATCGCATTACGATTGGCCCGCAGGTGGGTCGCAAAGTGTTTACCCTGCAAACCTTGCCGGCCGGTGAGCCAGATGAATGCGCTGATACAGCTGGCAAGGTTTCCGGATTCTCTCTGCATGCGGGCGTGGCGGCCAAGGCTGATGAGCGCCAGAAACTGGAGCGTCTGTGCCGATACATCAGTCGGCCGGCAGTTTTGGAAAAACGGTTATCGTTAACGTCAAATGGCAACATTCGCTACCAGCTGAAGACACCTTATCGAGATAGCACTACCCACGTCATCTTTGAGCCGCTGGATTTCATGGCGCGCCTTGCTGCCCTGATACCCAGGCCAAGAGCTTCGATGCCAATTACAGCGTTGACGGCAAATGCTTCAAACGATGAC
>JAAEPA010000419.1 GCA_024222475.1 Gammaproteobacteria bacterium
CTTCTAGCGCAATATGGCCCAGAGATAGCGAAGCTGTCATACGGTGCCAAATAAGCAAATCATAAAATACCACTCCGCTAGCCCATCGACAGATCCCGATACAATCCTTCCTTTGGAAGCAATCCGAAGGCGGAGATTAGATGAAGCAACGCTGGGAAGAAGAGGATCTGGTTGATCATTGGACCCTGACAGACACAGACAAAAAGCGCTTCTTCCAACGAACAGAGCGAGGACGCTTCGGTCTTGCAGTCCTCCTGAAGTTCTTCCAGATCGAAGGTCGGTTCCCCCGATATCATAAAGAGGTGCCGGCGGCTGCACTCGAGTACCTTGGTGAACAACTCGCCATTCCAGCAACCCTTTGGTTTGACTATGAGTTAAAGGGCCGCAGCGGTAAACGCGATCGGGAGCAGGTACGTGATTATCTAGGGTTTCGTCCCATCTCTGCTGCTGATGGCGAACAACTCCAGGGATGGCTAGCACGTGAAGTCGTTCCCGAAGATCAAGACCCCAATCACTTACGTATTTCTGTTCTCGAATGGTGCCGGGAGTATCGCATTGAACCACCAACCAATGATCGTATTGACCGGTTGGTCGGATCTGCTGTCCGCACGTTCGAGAATGAGTATTTCGAGGGGGTCAAATCCAAGCTGTCACCAGAAACCCTGTCGCGCCTTGATGAGATGCTGAACACTACGATCCAAGAAGACCAGGCGGTAGAAGGCGAATCGGACTACCAAGCATCGGTGTTCAGCGTTCTAAAATCCGATCCGGGGCGGGTCAGTTTGGTGAGCGTCGAGAAAGAAATTGCCAAGCTATCAAGCATCCAGGAACTCCAATTACCAAACGGTCTTTTCACAGATACCTCCCAAAAGATTCTGAAACGCTACCAGCTGCGCACCGCAACGGAATCAGTCTGGCAATTACGCCGTCATCCAGAGCCGATTCGCTCCGCACTGTTGACGATCTTCTGCTGGCAACGACGCAAGGAGATCATCGATGGCTTGGTGGATCTGCTGATCCAGATCGTGCACAAGATCTCCGTCCGGGCCGAAAAGAAGGTCATCGAGAAACTGGTTGGTGAACTGGAGAAGGTCGATAGCAAGACAACATTGCTGTTTCGCTTGGCCGAGGCCGCACTCGAGCGACCGGAAGGCGCGGTCAAGGAAGTCCTCTTTCCGGTGGTGGGGGAAGAGACTTTGTTGGCCTTGGTCAAGGAGTACCATTCCAAGGGGCCAACCTATCGGCGGCAGGTTCATCGCTTGGTACGCCGATCCTTCAGCCATCATTACCGTCGGATGGTTCCCCTGATCCTGGATGCCTTGAGATTTCACTCCAATAACATCGCCCACCAACCGGTGATCAAGGCCTTGGAATGGCTGCGTGATCATCGCGATGATCGACGCCAGCACCTTCAGCAGGACGAGATTCCCATTGAGGGCGTGGTGAGCCCGCAGTTTCAAGAGATCCTCTTGGATACCGGACCCGAGGGTAGCCAGCGGATCAACCGTATCGACTATGAAGTCTGTGTGCTCCAGGCCCTTCGGAAGCGGTTGCGTTGCAAGGAGATCTGGGTGGAGGGCGCCGATCGGTATCGCAACCCGGATGAAGATCTGCCGGTGGATTTCGAGACCAACCGGGAAGCCTACTACCAGGCCCTGAAGCAACCCACGGATGTCGAGTCGTTCATCGATACCGTGCAGCAAGACATGCGCCATTGGCTCAAAAAG
>JAAEPA010000420.1 GCA_024222475.1 Gammaproteobacteria bacterium
CCGTGGGGACTTGCACCCCACAAGGTTGGCCAAGCTTTGCTTGGCGCACTTTGTGCCTCTGTGCCTTTCCCGTCTTAACCTTTCCCGGCTCGTCCGGGTTAGGCCAGATGGATCAAGGGGGTATCCTGGATGAAGTGCAGCGACTCCCGGCCATGCTCTCATATATCCAGCGAATCGTAGACAAGATCCGGTCGGCCGGGCAGTTTTTAACCGGGAGCCATCAGCCCAGATTGCATGAGGCCATCAGCAATGATCATTCATTGATCTCGAGCATCAAAACATCCAGCTTGTCCTTGGGTCGGCCGGTCGCTTTCTTATTGCGAATCAAATCGGTCTTGCTGATCACCGGGATTTTCATCTCCAGCATCTCGATGATGATTCGATCTTCCCAAGCTTCCTCGAAAGAAACCCCATCGATTTGAGTGATGATGTCGATTCGGTTTGGTACGACCCCAATTTGGAAAATGAGGTCACTGTCGCAAAAATCCTCTTGTTTGATTCGGCCGAGTGGGGCATTAAAGGTGGTCAAGGCTCTCCATACCCGAGCCGCATTGTCCGGCTGGTTGTTGACCCACAGATCAAGATCTCCGGTCGCACGCGGATAACCGTGAGCGGAAAGCGCATACGCACCGACGAGAAGAAACTCAACGTCCTCGTCTGAGAACGCGGACAACATGTCTAGAAAGTCCGGATTCACGGTGATCCTCTCCCTTGAAAGCCCAAGCCTGGAGGGTCAATGGCCACATCATGAGCTGGAACAGGGCTTGCCCAGTGGCACAAAGTCGGACTGCTCGTCGCACGTTTTTTGGCACGTCGAACGAATGGGCAGGTAATCCCTGAGACAGGATGACGACCGGGGATGC
>JAAEPA010000421.1 GCA_024222475.1 Gammaproteobacteria bacterium
AATTCTCTAGTCAAGTTACTTCCCCAAATTGGAAGTTTGCTTATTCTGGATGAACTCTACAAAGACCTCAATGATCCAAATTTGCCGCCAATAGCACCGTCCGATGCGAACGCTGCAATGGCTGCGTTTGCAACATATAATTACGACCAAGAAACTGAGCAAATTACCTGGAACGTCGATGACTTCTTGTTCACTGCAAATTTGTTGCTTGATTCCGATCGAAAAACTGCATTTGAACAACTAAGCTATCTGGGCGAATATGCTTCGTTGATTGCCAGTCACAATTCGGCGGGTGATGAGGAAGCCCACATTACAGCCGTGCGAAATGCGATCGCACAGAATGTTGAGGTGCTAAAAGACAACACCGAATTCTTTGTAGCCGCAATGATCGAAAAGGATGTGGCCTTCGTTGAAGGAACCGAGGCTGCTGACAACATAACCGCTGCTGCGCGCTCCTACATTTTTGGGGATTTGAGTGATGACAATATCACTGGCAGTTCGGATAAAGACTATCTTGAAGGTGGTGGTGGAGAGGATGACCTGAATGGAGCTGGAGGCTCTGACACCTATATTTACTCCCGTGGTGATGGCAACGACACGATCACTGAAACCCACAACAACGGATCTGCCGACCGGCTGGTGTTTGCGGACATAAACCCTGCTGATGTGAGCCTCATCCGAAACGAACTTGATGTGACCATTGCTGTATCCGAGAGCGCACCTGGCGCTGGAGATGGCGGGTCGGTTCTGCTCAAAGAGCATCTTGACGGAACCTTTGATCGCGGTGTCGAACAGGTTGAATTTGCTGACGGCA
>JAAEPA010000422.1 GCA_024222475.1 Gammaproteobacteria bacterium
CTTTTAAAGTTGTCAATATGACCTCTTTCCAGATAAGGTACAGGGGACTTTCACCCCATAAAATCATGCCCATGCCGGGCACACACAAACGGTTCAGATTGTGGTTCGCGTTGCTCACACAATCTAACCTTATTCGTTATGAGTGTCTGGAAGAAAAATGTTGTTTACCAAGAAACATATACGCGTTTTAGCATCGGAAAAGACAATGATAAACAAACGATAAGCAAGATTAAGGATAGAGAGGAAAGGCACTAACAGATTGTAACGCCATGATATTCTGAAATTATATTTTTCGACCATATAGTTGGCAAAAAATATGCATATATAAAAGCACAATTGCAAATTATTGCAACAGCATCATAGGGAAAAATCCAGATAAGCCCTCTATATAAGAGGCATATCAATATGAACACAACGCTTAATCCTGACAGTCAACGTAGGTTTTTTACAGTTGGTACCGGATCCATACCAAAACAGAAAGATTTTGCCAAGGACAGGGAAATGGAATTTGTGGACTCTAGAGATGGAAAAAAGAAGAATGTTAAGATAATAAATCTATCCATCAACAAACTCTTACACTATGTTAATCGGCATTATAGGTCATTAGTTCCATTTATAAGCTTAATCAAGTTTATAAATATTGTCGTTGCTCTTCTAGAGTTCATGTTAAGAAAAAGCAGTTGCATCTCAAAACCCTTCGTATTTCGAATAGATCCATGCACAGCCTGCAATCTTCGTTGCCCTAACTGCGAAGCGCATGCCGTGAAGACAAATGAAAAAAGGCTGCTGGATTTCGAGGATTTCAAAAGTATTATAAAAAAAATAAAGAAATACTGCATAAGGGTCTCCCTATATGATACCGGAGAACCCCTTATGAATAAGAGTATATTTCGTATGATAAGGTACTTAAGCGATAATAAGATCAGTTCTCTTATCAGCACCAACCTAATGCTTTTCAATAAAAATAAACATTTACAAGCATTATCTAATAGCAAGCTCACAGTATTGGCACCATCAATAGATGGTATCACTCAAGAAACATACTCGAAGTATAGAATCGGGGGGAATGTATCTTCTTTAAGAGAATCGCTTGAGGCTATTATCGAGCAGAAAAATAGGAAAGGAGATAAATGGCCCTTCGTTGACGCTCAGATCATTCGGTTTAATCATTTAGTTGAAGAGAAACACGATATAGAAAACTATCTAAACAGTATTAATGTAGATCAGATAACATGGAAAGCGGACTCATGGGGCTTCAATCCTATAGAAAGAGATTACGACGTTAAAAAAAGTAATAAGGGAGTATGTTTTTGGTTATATACCGGGCCAATGATCCGGCCTGACGGTAATGTATATCCATGCTGCGGCCGAGGATTCGGGCGATTCTCATACGGCAATATTTATAAGAATGAAATTAGTGATATTTGGAATAACGACTATTATCGCTTTTCCAGGAAACTTTACCAAAGAGGGCCTGACCTTGAATATGATGCTGGAATGAAGAGTCTTCCATGTCATGAATGCACTCTTTTCAAAAAACAGCGGAGAATGCTTCCCAAAAGTATGTATACACATGGCGTTCTAAGCGCGTAATACACTATCTTTGCTACATCAAAACAAATTAGTCTCGAGCGTGCTGCCATGCTCTGCAGCACACTAAACTCGCTTTTAATTACGTAATTCCGCCACCGTGACCGAATTGATCCCAAAGATGCTCGGTGATTTGAAACCGTTCTAATAGCGTCGTGCAGGAGAGCATTTCAAAAATGAGCTCAAGTGTTGAGTTAGGGAAGAAAAGTCGACGACTGGCCTTTGTCTGAGTTACACACTAGATCATTTATGCTACGAACAGTGGTAATAACCCCGGCTGGTAACAGCCTGTGAGTGGCAAATCCGGGGATTTTTAGCACTTCAGTCACGTGTATTTCCTGCTTCTGTAGATGTCTGCATGGATCTTGCCTGCGCCGTTGTGGGCGCTACGGACCGATCCTCAGACCTGTCCTTAGCCATCAGTACGTAAAGCGAAGGCACTACGAACAGCGTGAAGATGGTGCCAATGGCCATGCCGCCGACCAATACCAGGCCAATGGCGTTTCGCGCCGCCGCACCGGCGCCGCTCACCAGCACCAACGGAAAATGCCCGGCAATAGTGGCGACGCTGGTCATCAAAACCGGGCGCAGGCGGATATTTGCGGCCTGGTGCACAGCGTCAAGCTTGCTCGCCCCCTGTTCCTGCAGCTTGTTGGCGAACTCGACAATGAGGATGGCATTCTTCGAGATCAGTCCGACCAGGGTCACCAACCCCACCTGGGCGTAGATGTTCATCGTCGTGGTCCAGCCATTGGTCCAGTACGGAATGTTCGGATCAGGCATCTTCAACACAGTGAAGATCAGTGCCCCGAACATTGCCAGCGGGACCGAACCGGCCAGGATCACGAACGGATCGCGGAACGAATTGAACTGCACGGCCAGTACCAAAAAGATCATCAACACGGCTAGCGAGAACGCTGGTAAAAACTTGTTGCCCTCGGTACGCAGTTGGCGTGACTCGCCGGTATAGTCGACGCTGTACCCCGGCGGCAGGATCTCCTGAGCGGTGTCCTCGAGGAAGGTCAGTGCATCGTCGAGCGTGCGGGTGCTGATTCCGGAGAGCTTTACCGCATTGAGTTGCTGAAAACGGTTGAGCGAGCGGGCCACGACCGAGTGTTCGATATGGGCCACCGAGGACAGCGGTACCATCTGGCCATTGGGAACAGCAACATGGATGTCGCCCAGTTGCTCGCTGTTGAGGCGATCGATGCGTCGCACCAGTGGAATGACCTTGTAACTGTGACCGTCCATATTGAAGCGGTTGACGAAGTTACCACCGGTAGCGACAGCAAGGTCGGCGCCGACCTGCGAAAGGTTCAGTCCAAGCGAGGCGAGCTTGTCGCGGTCGAACACCACTGTCGCCTGGGGCTGGTCGAGCTTCATGTCGATGTCCGGGGGGAAGGCAAACAGCCCGCTCTGCTCGGCCTTCTTCTGGATCGCCTGGGCGAACTCAAGCAGACGCTCGGCATCGGCGGTCGAGGTGATGACGAACTCCACCGGGAAATTACTGCCGCCCGGCAGCGCCGGCGGGGTTGTGATGAACACCTGGATACCCGGGATCTGCGACACCTTGGCCTGCACCTCGGGTAGGATTTCGGACACCGTACGGTTGCGCTCCTCCCAGGGTTTCACCACGACACCACTGAAGCCATCGGCGCCGATCATCGCACCGACCGACGGCGGAAACAACAGTTGAAAGGTCAGTGCCGCCTCCGGCACGTCGAGCATGACCTGTTCGGACGCTGCGGCGTAGACAGTATTCTGGTCGGTCGTGGCATTGGCGGCAATATTGATGATACCGAACAGCACGCTCTGGTCTTCGGTCGGCGCCAACTCCTGCGACGAAAACATGAACATGGGTACCGTGCACAGGCTCACCACGATCCATACCAGATAGACCGCCGGCCTGGCTTTGAGCGTGGCGCCGAGCGCCCGGCCGTAGGTCTCGCGCAACCGGTCAAATCGGTGGTTCAGCCACCCGGTCAGGCCGCGCTCCTCGTCCTGCGCACTGCGCAACAGTTTGGCGGCCATGGTCGGGGACAGGGTCAGGGCGACCACACCGGATATCGCCACCGCGCCCGCCAGTGTAAAGGCGAACTCGCGAAACAGTGCGCCGGTCAGACCACCTTGCAGTCCAACCGGGATGTATACCGCGACCAGGGTCAAGGTCATCGCGACTATCGGAGCGATCAGTTCGCGCGCACCGATCAGTGCGGCCTCGCGTGGGCTGCGCCCTTCGCGCAGATGCCGCTCGACGTTCTCGACCACGACGATCGCATCATCGACAACCAGGCCGACCGAAAGCACGATGGCCAACAGCGTGAGCAAGTTTAGCGTAAACCCGAACAGTTGCATCAGAAAAATGCCGCCGATGAGCGATACCGGGATCGCCATCACGGGCACCAGTACTGAGCGCACCGAGCCGAGAAACAGAAAGATCACCGCGATAACGATCATCAGCGTGTCGGTGAGTGTACCGGTTACCTCGCGGATGGAATTGCTGACATACTCCGACGCGTCGTAACCCACATTGGCCTCCAGGCCTGCAGGCATGTCGCGTTTGAGCTTCTCGAGCTCGATACGCACGCCGTCGATCACGTCGATGATGTTGGCGTTAGGTTGGGGAAACACCCCAGCGAACACCGCTGTCTGGCCGGAATAACGCACCACCGTGTCATAGTCCTCGGCACCCAGTTCGACCTCGGCGATGTCCTGCAGCCGGACGATGGTGTCGTCCTTCTGATAGATGACCAAGCGCCGAAAATCTTCGGGGCTGTGCAGATCGGTGTTCGCGGCGAGGTAGGTCTGGACCAGTGCGCCCTTGGTTTTCCCGATGGCGGCCAGGTAGTTGTTGGCCACCAGTGCCTGATTGACCTGGGCCGGACTGATATGCAGCGCCGCCATACGATCGGGCTTTAGCCAGATTCGCATGGCGAACGTGCGCGCGCCGAAGATTTCGATCCTTTGCACACCGGTCACCGCGGCCAGGCGCGGCTGCACCACCCGAGCCAGGTAATCGGTGATCTGCTCCGGAGACAAGATATCGGACCAGAAGCTGAGGTAGGCTGCGGCAAACTCTGAGTCGGCCGATTGCACGCCGATCGCGGGTACCTCTGCCTCGGTGGGCAGGTCGTTGCGCACCTGGTCTACCTTGGATGAGATATCGGCTAGCGCCTTGGTCGAGTCGTAATTGAGCTTGAGCCGCGCCGTGATGATCGAGATTCCCTGCAGGCTCTTGGATTCGACATAGTCGATACCCTCTGCCGCCCCGATGGCGCGCTCCAGCGGTGTTGTGATAAAACCGCGCACCAGTTCCGCGCTGGCACCGACATAGACGGTCGAGATCACTACCGAGGCGTTTTCGCTGAGCGGATACTGGCGCACGCTCAGCGAATGCCAGGCATTCAGGCCTGCGATGATGATCAGCAAGTTGACCACGACGGCGAGTACTGGGCGCCGGATGAAAAGATCAGTAAAGCCGTTCATGACTCGCTGGGATGGGGTTCGAGCCTGGGCTCGGGTGCCAGTGTGTTGTCAACGACTACCTTCATGTCACTACGTAGTTTAAACACCCCGCTGGTTACCACGGTCTCACCGGCCTTCAGGCCGTCGGTCACATCGACGAAGTCACCGCGTGCCCGCCCCAGGCGGACAAACTGCTGGCGCAGCACTTGCTC
>JAAEPA010000423.1 GCA_024222475.1 Gammaproteobacteria bacterium
GCGGAACGAAATAGAGGGGCTAGTGACCGAGGAAACGCCCCGCGAGAAGACACAATGAACAGACGCGACGATGAAAGAATACGCGACAAGGCCCATGACGCTTTGATAGCGGGAATAATTCTCTTGACAACCGCAGCGAGTGCGGCTATATACTACAAATACATTAAGCCGCTATTGGAGTGGTGGGAATGAAACACACAGCAGGCGACCTGAGACAACTGCAATCCCTACCCCTTGAGGCCAAGGTGCGGATGACGCTCGGTCGCGCCCGTATTTGGTATGACAGGTGGGACGGGAAGGTATATATCGCTTTTTCTGGCGGGAAAGACTCGTTGGTACTGTTGATATTGATACGGTCGATTTTTCCTGACGTGGTCGCCGTGTTCGTCAATACTGGTCTTGCGTACCCAGAGACAATAGAGTTCGTCAAGACAATCCCGAACGTGATATGGTTAAGGCCGGATATGAATTTCATGCGGGTTGTAGAGAAGTACGGGTATCCGGTGGCAAGCAAAATGGTAGCTATGGGTTGCGACCGACACCGCAACGCTAAAACAGAGGAGCAGAAAAAACTTAGGCTTTGGGGCGGCGTCTGCCCCAGCAGCGGAAAACAACAAGCCCCCACCATCCCCCAAAAATGGCACAAGTTGACATGGGCTCCATTCAAAGTCTCAGACAAGTGCTGCGATGTAATGAAAAAAAGACCGTTCGCGGCCTATGAGAAAGAGACAGGCGAACACCCGTTTATAGGAACGATGGCCTCAGAGAGCCGCCTTCGTGAACAACAGTGGATGAAATACGGGTGCAATGCCTTTGATCTAGGCAAACCCAAGTCCGCGCCGCTCTCTTTTTGGTTAGAGGAAGATATCTGGGCCTATCTGAAACAGAACAACGTCCCATATAGCAGAATCTACGATATGGGCGAGAAGCGAACGGGGTGCATGTTCTGTATGTTCGGCGTGCATATGGAAAAAGGGAACAACCGTTTCCAGCGAATGCAAAAGACCCATCCGAAGCAGTGGAAGTTCTGTATGGATACGTTAGGATTAAGAGAAGTGCTAAAGTATATCGGCGTGCCGTGCGAATGGCGCGACCCTGACCCGATGTTATTCGATGACATCAAACCATGAGCAAGGATGCAACATGAAACCAACAGCCCCCATCAGAGAAACAGTTACCCGGAAATGCCGAATATGTGGCGATAAGATCGAAGACGCAAGCCGAACAGCGACGAAGATTTGCTACTCATGTTGGCTCGACCGACAAATCCCAAGACCCCAGAATTACGCATTCCGGGAGCAATATCAGAAGGCGAAAATCACGCCATTCCACCCAGTGAACAACGCCACACGAAGACCGAAAACCGGATGCGCGTTTTTAGATGAAAAAAGATTTTTCGTCGGAGAGATGGCGTATAACGTAATAGAAGCATTGGAGTTACGATGGCGAGAACAACAGCAAGGACTCGACGAGAGAGAATATTGGCACCCAAAAGTTTACAGTTAGATACTATACTTACAGATAGGCAACAACTTTACATCATTATGAGACACCACGAAGGCATGTACGTTTCGGCGATTGCAGAGTACGTCTGTAAGTCAAGACAAACAGTAAACCAAACACTGCTCAGGGCATACGCCCGATTAAGGGCAGCAGGTATTGAACCGCCACATGTGCGCCGGGATGCTGGCACGGTACAGAAGGGCAACAGACGGCGCTGTGTGACGGTTGACCCTCAAACACTATCAGAGATTGCAGAGGGGTAGGAGAAGGATAATGTTGGTAAGAATCAAAACGGATGTGTATATGGAAGCGGGCGACATCGTGGGGCTTCGTGCCGCCCCCGACCATTGTTACATTATGGACTATAAGACCGGAGCCGGAGAAGTCTGCGGTTCTGGCGAGATGGACAAGGGTGACACCATTATCAAGCTTGCAGGGAGAATCCGCGACTCCCAGATAGCGATGCTGGGTTAACCCAAACACCGAATGAACACCGATGCCGAATCCAGAGAACTTAAAACCGCCGTGGAAGCCCGGTGAAAGCGGAAACCCCAAGGGTAGACCGCGCACTAAACCCTTAACCGATATGCTCAAAAAGCTATTGGACAAGGACGACGGCGAGGCGATGGCGAAGATCATCAAGACTGCGATTGAAGCTGCGCAAGCTGGTGACGTTCGATACTTCAAAGAGATAATGGACCGCGTGGAAGGCAAGGTGATAGAGCCTATCGACCTCAATGCGAACATGAACGTGCAAAAGATGAAAGGTGCGACAGAGGCAGACCTCGCTGCGTTGGCGGGTGTGCATGACGGGCCGAAAGATTAGGAGAAGGAAAGATGGGAGCGTTTATATCACTGATAGGCATGAGTGTTATGACGGCAAGCTACTTTGATAGCGCGAGCCTTGGGTGGCTTGTGTTCTGGGCCGCAGGGTACATCGCAGAAGTAACAGAGTGTTTCGGTACGCACAAATCTGCGCCTAAAGACGAATAACGTGTGTATAAGCCACAGACAAAACGCGAACTCTGGGACTGGATACGGTTATACTTCGGTATCCCCCTCCCATATCAAAGCTACACGCAAGGGAACTCATCCCCGTTCGACTTCGTTGCGGATTGCTTCTTTAATCCATCGAAGGACATAGCGGCGTGGGCTTGTCGGTCTGGTGGCAAGACGTTAGGCGCAAGCATTGCGGCACGTTTAGAGTTCATCTGGACGGAAGACCTTGAGAGCCGTGTGTTGAGTGGTAGCGAAGACCAAGCACTCAATATGTA
>JAAEPA010000424.1 GCA_024222475.1 Gammaproteobacteria bacterium
AACGAATGCCGCGATAGCTGAGGAATAGAATCAGCAGCATGATCCCCAGGAGCAACAATCCGAACCAGATGCCGTGCACGTGTCCGGCACGTCCATGGATGAGCAGATACACCTGATAGGTCTCCCGGGCGCTTCGCAGTATGAAATACTCACCCTGTCTGCCGATGGCCAATTGCTGAGTTGAGGTCTGCCCCAGGGCGCGAAATTGGTGTCTGGAAAAGTCAGGCTGCTCGCTCATCGAAGACCAATCGACCCCAGGGCCTTGAATGACGATGTCGACCGGGAGCTGATTTGCTAATATCACTGCCTTTTCAATATCCGGGGGATCGCCTAGATCCTGCTGGATATAACTTAGATATTGAATGATATGAGGATGTATATTCTGGTCGAATTGGTGCCGCAGGGCCGTACCCATTCCCCATCTGAGCGTGATGGCAAGCAGTGCACCGGTCAATAGGAACAGTAGCATCAGGCGTGCGGACAGGGAAAAGCGAAGTCTGGCGATAAGGTGTTTCATTGCTGCGGTATAACCTAGATCCTGCAAGTGATCGCACTCACATAGCGCAATCTATTGATCCGTATAGCGATATTTTCTCCCTCGGGAATCATAATAAGGATTCCATCCTTAGGTCCGTTAACGGCACCTCCCTGTGCCACTGCTCCACTCGGTCTAAAATTCGCTCTACGAATCAATATATTACACTCTATAAGCACGATCACTCGCAGGATCTAGGTATAAAGCAATATCCACAGCCCCAGACGGTTTTGATAAACTGTGTCGGCATGAGTTTCTTGCGCAGGCGACTGACCAATATGTCCACGGATCGGGAGTAGATGTCGCTTTCCACGCCCCGTAATCGATTGAGAATCTCATCTCGACTGAAATTTTTCCCGGGCGACTGTGCCAGTAAGGTTAATAATTGATATTCCAAGGTGGTGAGATCGATCCCATGTCCATCGATTTTAACTTGACGTAGATCCTGATTGATCTCCAATAATTCAAAATTCAATACAGAGGTATTCGATTTGGAAGGTTTGGAACGCTTGAGGACATTTTGGATACGGGCTACGAGTTCACGAGGCTCAAACGGCTTTGGAAGATAATCATCCGCACCCAACTCCAACCCGACCACGCGATCCATGACCTCGCCTCTCGCCGTGAGCATGACGATGGGGATATCACTGGTCTTACGGATGGTTCGGCATACCTCGAAGCCATCTTGTTCCGGCAACATGATGTCGAGTATGACGAGGTCAATTGGGTCTTGAGCTAATATCTTCAGTCCCTTGTCAGGACGGTTAGCGCTGAGTAGGGAGAGATCATAACGGGCGAGATATTCCCGCAATGCTGTCGCAAGCCGTTCATCGTCATCGATTAGTAATATCGTGGTCATGGATGGCTGGAGGGGTCTTTTATCTGAGAGCATCGGCCTGCATGCGGATCTTATACCCATGACGGATGGGTTTTCGGGTGCGCAGCGTGCGTCGAGTTTGTCGCAGAGCAAGGCAGAATACGTAAGGCATAATATTTTCTATGGTTTTCGTGTTCTAACGCGGCTATGCGGCAAAGGCGGCGTGCGATGGGTGCTGAAAACTCATTCGCCATGGGTATTATATGGCATGCAGACTGGATAAGCCGTTCGTGTTCCCCCAGTTCCTCCAGGCTTGATCGGCGTTCGTTTTACTTCCCGTGTCGTCGGGATCGTGCGGTGACGAATTCTTCTACCTGCTGTTTTTGATCGGGGCTCAGGCTGTCAGAAAAATCAGCGACCACGGCGATGATCTCAGGGGTCTGCTGTTCTATGGACCGCAATCTACTCACCACCATTTCCATTGCCTTTTGTCGATCAAGTTGTGGAGCGGTGAGCAGGGCTAAGATTTCTTGCCGGTGTGTGCTTCGTTGCTCATGAATCTCATCTCTCAAGGCGCGAAATCGATTTTGGACCTCACCGAGCTTGCTAGTCTGATCCGTAGTCAATTCCAGACGATCGCTGATAATCTCTACGATCTCATCAGCATGATCTCCAGTATGCCAATGTCCAGGTCCATGACCACACCAACCTCGATGACCGCATGCGGATACCAGTCCTATCAGCCCCAAACTCAGTATGGTGGTGGAAAAAATCTTTGTAGATGTCTTCATCATCTTTCTCCTAGAGTGTTCAATGGTGTGCGGTAAAGCATAGTTGCTCAGGCACAGAAACACTTTTCTACGAGGTAACAAGTTGTATTAAATTGTAACGGATGAAGGGTGATGAAATTCAGTAGCGATTTATTGCACCTGGGGTGAGCCGGATTAAACAGGGGCTGAAGGATGGCGGTGTTAACAATTGTAATATCTTTGCCGCGCGATGCCTGGGGGCTTGACTCGGCCTGTTCATGCTCAGAAAGATAGCATACGGTATAGCAAGGGGAATTTGCCGTGTTTAAGAGAAAATCAGGAGCGATATTATGGCAGGTATAAGCGACTTAGTAGGTATGTTGTTACAGGGGGGGCTTTCATCCTCGGGTGCCAACCGGGTAGAAAATGCCATGGGCGAGCGTGGCCTCGGACAGTCCAGAAATTTACCGGAGCAGATGTCTGGTGATTCCGGTGGTGGTTTACTCGGCGGTTTGATTAAAGGCGCCAAGGACATGTTTGGTGACGCAGGAGGCTCTAAAACGGGTACGAATCCGCTGACTACAGGCGGAATAGGCAGCCTGGTAGGTGCGCTGCTGGGCGGTGGTTCCGATTCGGTCAAAGGAGCCATGGGGGGTGGAGCTATGGGGTTGTTGGCAGGCCTTGCCATGCAGGCCTTTCAAAATATGAACAAACAGTCCACGGGGGGGGCGCAGATGGGGTTGTCTGCTGACGAGTTGCCGCTGGGTCTGCGAACGCCAGTCAGTGCAGATGAAGAAAGAGAACTAGAAACAACAGCAACAGTAGTCCTCAAGGGTATAATCAGTGCCGCCAAGTCGGATGGAAGCATCGATAACCAGGAAATGCAGAATATCCTAGGCAAACTCAGGGAAGGGGGCGCCGATGATGATCTCCAGCGATTTGTGCTGGAAGAGATGAGTAAACCCATGGATCTGGAGGCGTTGGTAAGCGAGATTCCCAATCAGGCCGTGGCCGCCCAGGTATATGCCGCGTCTCTTTTTGCCATCGAGGTGGATACTCCGGAGGAACGAGCTTATCTAGCTCAGCTGGCCCGGCAGACCGGTCTTGACGAGGGTATCGTGCATGAGTTGCACAGTGCCGTGGGTGTGGGTTGATAAGCCGATAAAAAGTCCTTCAGGTTTCTTTGGGTGTGCGAATTGTCATGCGGTTCAGCAACCTCGGTGGGCGACGATCATTCCTAGGAGGCTGTCCGAGAATAGCTAACCTATTGCGGAAAAGCCATTTTGGCCAGATTTCCCCATTAAATTCGTTAAATATGCCCAATATTCGCCTTATTTAACTGAAAAATCCGGCTTAAAATGGCTTTTCGGATGCAAACCTTACTAGCGGTGGACGCGGGGCCGGTTTGAGCGAAGGGGTGTTTGATTTTGAAACACCGAAGTCAAACCTAAGGGGTGAGTTAGTGACCTCCCACTGTCCCTTGTGTTTGATGGAGGGCCTATCTCCGGTGAAGGAGAGATAGCTGTATTTGCTGTAGTGGGGTAACTTGCGCGCAAGTCCGGGAAGGGCCTGCAAACGATCCGTACCCAGCCAGGCGATGGCCTGTTGTGGGTCGTCGGGGTGTTTCGCGGTGAGCACCAGGCTGTGGTTTTCGCGATTGAAGGTCTGTTCACCGATTCGAAGCCACTTTTTTTGCATCACCAGCGGTTTATTTTTCAACGACTTGGTGATTAGATCGCGGAAGCGATTCTCCCAACCGAAAAACCAAAGGCTGCGGTCCCTGGGTAATTCTTGTAGATCATTATCCCAAAGGATCTCGACAGCGGGATTTCCTATCGCCCAACGTTGTGCGAGTGCGCGATAGGCCTGTCGCAGTTCAGTGGGGGCCATTGCCGGAAGGACCAGGGTTCTCCGTTCGGCGCCGAAGACCTGTCCCAAAGTAGCAGGGAGCTCATGAGGGTCCAGGCGACGGAATAGATCGAACCTGGGGTCGATCTGCAGATAAATCGCCTGTCCAGGTAGCCGCAAGCTGAAATGCTCTCGTTTCTTGCTAAGCGAAATAGTTTTTTCAATAATGTCTTGATTTCCCACAACTCCGATCGACAAAGGCACATCCAGTGAATAGGGGGCGGCGTCCTGGGTCTGTTCAATATTTGCCTCGATGATGGTATCGCCTCCTTCGCGTCTCATCCTGACATCTCGAAGATTCAGGACAGGTGCTCCCAGACGTTCAATCCACTGGCCGAACATCGGTTCTAGGTCGTGTCGGCTGACGGCCTCGAAACACTGTCGGAGCTCACTGTAACCGGCCCGCTTGAAACGGTTCTGCTGGTAAAAAAGACGTAATCCCTCGATAAAGGTCTCATCCCCCAAACGCAGACGCAGCATGTGAAACAGCATCAAGGCCTTATTGTATCCAATGGCTTGACTCGCCTGCCCATGGCGGGATCGGAACTCACTGAGAGGAAAATCGGATCGTTCAGAAACGAAATTAGTGTATTTTTGCAAGGCTTCGCGGCGGTATTTCGCTCCTTGCCCCTGTTGTTCTTTCAGTAAATGGTCGGCCAGATAGGCGGTCAAACCTTCACTCCAGTTGCCCTGGGTATAATCTACATAGACGCCGTTTCCCCACCAATTATGCAGGATTTCATGGGGGTAGGAGCTAGTTAGGATAAAGGGAAGGCGGATCACTGCCGGCCCAAGTAAGGTAAACGATGGCATTCCATAACCCGTCTCCAGGATATTTTCCACCATGGCGAATTTTGTGTAGGGGTAGGGACCGAGCAGCTGTTGGTAGAGTCTTAGGTATCGTTTGGTAGCCTCGATATAACGTGTGGCCAGGTCTTGATCGTCGTGGTGAAGGAATACCATGATTTGGGCAACAGGTGAGTGTCCCTGGTATTCGTGATAAGGGCCGGCGATCAGATAGATGTCGTCCTGCGGATGGGTTTCGACCCATTGGACGATTGTCTTGTTTCCTTGACTGCGGTTTTGGGTTCTTTCTCCTTGGCTTATCACTGTCCATTGTTTCGGAAGTTTGACTTGCAGGGAGAAACTCACCAACTGCTCGCCAAAGTTAGGGTACCATTGATTGCTGTCCCCAAGAGATATGCCCCGAAGTGGATGCTCCTCGGGAGGCTGCTGTGCATCATGGTTTAAGCGGTTGATATTGGTGCTGTAATGCAAACTGAAGCCGTGTTGGTCTTTGGGCAGCTGGAGCCTGAAAGTTCTGGTAGGTATCGCCCCAAGCCGGTAATCTACGGGAACAAGTTTGACCGTGGGATCATCGACATGGGGTTCCAACTCAGCGTTGAGGGTGAAGGTGAGTGGGGTTGCGGTATTAAGATAGTTCTGAGAAAGAGTAACCGTATCATGCACCGTGAGGGTCCCCGAGGAGGGCTCTAGATCGACCTGTAGATGGTGTTGTACGACGGCCAGGGCAAGCGGGTGGTAGATGCAAGCGCCGGTCATGCACAGCAACAAAAGATAGGGAACAATACGATACAAGGTGTTGTCTCCTGTGACTGGAGTTTGTTCGATACTACACCTTACCCTGTTTCATCCGTGACGGGTAGGGGCCGAAGATTACAACCAAAAAAGGAATCGCAGTGGTTTATAAAACCTTGATTTTATTGTTTGGGGCCATGTTTTTCATCTATGCCTGCAGTGCCATGGATCGGCAAGCCGGTAGGGTGGATGAGAGGGTCCATCCGACCTCGGTCACTGAAGTATCTATCCCTGAACTAGACGAGTATCATTTACCCAGCGTCCTGGACCCTCGTTCCATCGCTGGATTTGAAACCATCATTCCCTATTTGGCCGAGAAGCAGGTGGTGTACATCGGAGAGACACATGACCGGTTCGATCATCATCTCAATCAACTGGAAATCATTCGCAGATTGCATGGAATACATCCTGATCTGGCGATCGGTATGGAGTTTTTTCAGCAACCGTTTCAATCTCATCTTGATGCCTATGTCGCCGGGGAGCTTTCCGAGAAGGACTTTCTGAAGGCCAGCGAGTACTATGAGCGATGGCGGTTCGATTATCGGCTTTACCGCCCGATACTGCGTTATGCTCAAAGGCAGAGAATTCCTTTGGTGGCTTTGAATCTGCCTAGAGAGATCACTTCCAAAGTAGGTCACTCAGGGCTGTCGAGTCTCACGGAACAGGAACGCCAGCACGTTCCGGCCGACATCGATCCTAGTGATACGGATTATCGGCATCGTCTGCAAAAGATATTCGAGCAGCATCCCGAGCTTGATTTCGAACACTTTTATGAGGCCCAACTGCTGTGGGATGAGGGCATGGCGCAGCGAACGGCCGACTATCTGCGCAACAATCCCGAACGGCATTTGGTGGTGCTGGCGGGGTCGGGACATTTGTCCCACGGATCAGGGATTCCCCAGCGTGTGCAGCGGCGCATCGATATTGATTCTGCCATCATATTGAATGGCGTCGAGGCCGGGATCGAACCCGGGGTTGCCGACTATTTATTGTTGCCCCAGCCATTGGAGTTGCCGCCGAAAGGATTTCTGGGGATCTATATGAGTGATACGCCCGAGGGCGTCACAGTTAATTCCTTTACCAAGGGTAGCGCTGCCGAACAAGAGGGGATGGAAAAGGGTGATCAAATCGTGTCCCTGGGCGGTGAATCTGTACAGTCCTCAGCGGATATCAAGATCGCCCTGATGGACAAGCGTCCGGGTGACTATGTGAAAGTGGGTGTACGGCGTAAAAACGACTCACAAGCAGAGCGACGTTTAGTTTTTAACGTGGGACTTAAGTAGGTTTCGTCAGTATTTCCTGATTATGTCAAAAGACGTTTCAAAAGCGCCTACAAAAATCTCCAAGGGTAGGGTACTGCCCTTGATTTTAGTCATGCTGCTTACGCTGTGTGGTGTGACCCTGTTCGAGTTCCTGAAGCAATTCATACAACCGGGCATCGGTATCTGGCAATCGCATGTCATTACTATAGTTTCCGCCACTTGTGTAGCCACTGTCGCGGCCTATTTCATTTTACGCCGTTATGCCTTTCTGCGCAGTGAATCGCTGAACGAAAAAAAGTTGCGAGAACAATTGGAAAAACAAGTCGATGAGCGCCAAGTATTGGAGGTAAGGCTCCGCAAATTGTCGCTGGTTGTCGAGCAGAGCCCCAATTCAATCCTAATCACCGACAGAGAAGGTCATATCGAATACGTGAATCCAAGATTCACCGAAATTTCAGGCTATAGTTTACAAGAGACGATTGGAAAGACCCCCGCATTGTTGAAATCCGGTGAGGTACCCGCTTCGGTGTTCAAGAACCTTTGGGATACGATCCAAGCCGGCAAGGTCTGGCGGGGCAAGCTGGTGAATAAGTGTAAAGACGGCGCCTTGTATTGGGACCATGTGGCGATTTCTCCGATCAATAATGCAGCAGGAGAGATTACTCATTTTCTGAGTATTCAAACCGATATCACCGAATACAGAATGATCGAGGAGAAGCTTAAAGAAAGCGATAACAGGGTCAGGGCGATAGTGGAAACAGCCGCTGATGGGATCATTACCGTCGATGAACAGGGAACCATAGATTCTTTTAACCCAGCCGCTGAGCGGATCTTCGGTTATCGCGGTTATGAGGTGATCGGCGGGATGATTGATATGTTGATTGCCACCCAGATGAGGGCGGGAAACAAGAATCATTTTGCCGCTTATCTGCGGGCCTCGCAGAGCAAGGGATCGAAGGGGGGGGAATTGCTTGGCCGGCGCAAGGACGGCACTATCTTTCCCATGGAGCTGGCGGTTGGCGAGTTTCAGGATGGTGTTAGCCCTTTTTTCGTGGGCATAATTAGGGATATCACGCAGCGGCGCCGAGCTGAAATGCAGGCCAGGGAGCATCAGGCTGAATTGGCACATGTGGATCGGCTCAGTTTGATGGGGGAGATGGCCGCCGGTCTAGCCCATGAGCTGAATCAGCCGCTTACTTCCATTTATGCCTACTCTCAGGCCTGTCTGCGGATGCTTCGCGCAGGTAATGAGAAATCGGAAAAATTTCTCAGTGCCGTGGAGCAGACCGCACAGAGGGCGGAACAGGCTGGGGAAATCATCCGGCGCCTAAGAAGTTTTGTGCGCAAGACGCCATCACATATCAAGGTGATCGAGTTAAAATCGGTGGTAGAAAAGGGGTTGAAGTTTATCGCAGCCGAGGCTCGCGATAGGTCAGTGACTATCCATTTGGAGCTTGACGAAGGTTTGCCACCGGTATGGGGTGATGCTGTGCAACTGCAACAAGTATTATTGAATCTGATGCGCAACAGCATCGAATCCCTGATGGGATTACCCGCTGCAGAACGGGTGATGACGATCTCTGTCCGCGAACTTGAACAACCCGAGGTTCAAGTGACGGTAAGGGATACCGGTCAAGGAATAGACCAAGGGTTGCAGGAGAAGATCTTCGATGCTTTCTATACTACCAAAGCTAATGGAATGGGTATGGGGCTGGCGATCAGCCGCTCGATCATCGAGGCCCATGGAGGCCGGCTCTGGGTGTCAGCGGATACTTTTCATGGTGCTAGTTTCCATTTTATCCTACCCGTAGGCAGAGGTGATATCAGGGCTAGGGTGATGAATAATGGATAATGACTCTACTATCTTTCTTGTAGACGATAATCACAACGTGCGTGATGCGTTAAGCCTGTTTCTTGAGTCCACTGGTTTGCAGGTCCGGGCCTATCCTTCGGCTCAGGCCTTTCTTGAGCACTACGATTCCCTGCATCCTGGCTGTCTGGTGTTGGATATACGTATGCCGGGTATGAATGGCATGGAACTACAGCAGGAGTTGATTAAAAGACATATCGATATTCCGATCATCTTTCTCTCTGGACACGGAGACATTCCAATGTCCGTTAAAGCACTGAAGGCGGGTGCTGTTGACTTCATAGAAAAGCCGTTCAACGACGAGGTATTGTTAAATTGTATCCACGAGGCCATCATCAAGGACGCACAAACCCGGGTGTTCAATGCCCAGAAATCCAAAATACTGGCGAATTATGCGCAGCTGACGCGAAGGGAAAAGGAGGTTATGAAATTTGTGATTTCGGGTCATTCCAACAAGGAGATCGCCAGGGAGCTGGATATAAGTCATCGTACCATTGATGTGCACCGGGCCAGGATAATGGAGAAGATGCAAGCAAACTCGTTACCGGAGCTGGTTAGTATGACGACGATGTATGGTTTACAAAATATTCCAAGGGATTGATCGGTCGTTGCAAGTTGGAATTTATTGAAGCCCTATCCATTATGGCCATAAGTATAATTACTTAAGTATAATTACTTAAGTAATCTTGCGTATTTCCTTCACCGTCTTTCTCAATTATAAGTATCTAGCATAAATAAAATATCTCTATCTATGACGAAGCATAGAAGATTGGTCGCTATCCGTCTGATGCTGCCGCAGCGACATCTAAAGAATGTCGCGCAGCTGTCATAACCAGGAGCGGTGGCAGGGACGCTAGGCAATACGATGATCTTATTCGTGATGGGTAAGGAAGGCGCGGTGGGAGAAAATGAACCGAACAGACTGCTGTTTGGATTGCCTGACGAAAAAGACTTGTTTATGGTCAGATTTAAGACCGGTAGACCACCAGCGAGTGCTGAATATTATCAAACAGCACAGCACGGTGCGGCGCAATCGCGGCCTCTTTCGTGCGGGAGAGTCCTTGCGATCGCTTTATATTCTGCGTTCCGGGAGCGCCAAGAGTTGGAATGTGTCCGAGGAGGGTGAGGAGCGTATCATCCGATTTCACTTTCCTGGCGACGTGTTGGGATTGGGTGCGATCAGTAGCGGATTCTATGATTGTAACTTGTCAACACTGGATACCTGCAGTGTCTGTGAGTTGCCGTTCAAACCTTTTCAAAGATTGGCTGAGGAGCTACCTGATCTTAATTACCAATTACTAAAGTTGATGAGCCGAGAGATTGCCCAGGAAGAGCAAAGGATATTCTTACGGGCAAACAGGAGCGCACCGGTGCGGTTGGCGAGTTTTCTCAATTGTTTATCGCGAAGCTTTGGGGAATGCGGATATTCAACCCGGGAATTCAATCTGACCATGGGGCGTAGGGAAATCGCTAATTACCTGGGATTGGCATTAGAAACCGTCAGCAGGACCTTTAGCCAGTTTCAAGACGAGGGGATGTTGCAGGTAGAGGGGAGACGCATATGTGTGACAAATCAGGCCCGGTTGGCGCAGCTAAGTGGTAAATACATGGGCTTAGATGAAAGCGTATGTCCATCTCGGTGGGTGTGTCATTAACGTACTTCGTCTGTGACGGTTGTATCTCCATCTTCCTGGAAGCTTGCTTCGGGCCCATCCGTCATGGGTAGAAGCGGCTATAGTTTGGGGATGCTCACACGCTATCTTGAGATATGATGGATCTTTACGCAGAAGCGCTGGAACGATTCCGCAATCTGCTCGATGAAGTAAATAAATCCGAGCTATCCGAGCCGGCGGCCATGACCCTGGCAACTACGGATGCCAGTGGTCAGGTGACTGCTCGCACAGTGTTGATCAAGAAAATCGATGAGCGGGGCTTTACCTTCTTTACCAACCGATACAGTCGCAAAGCCCGTCAACTGACGGAGAATTCACATGCCGCATTGTGTGTTTTCTGGCAATCCTTGAGGCAGCAGGTGAGTGTAGAAGGGGTAGTGGAGGTTGTCAGCGACGATGAAGCTGATGACTACTGGCTGACTCGGGAAAGGGACAGTCAGATCGGGGCCTGGGTCTCGCAGCAATCCGAGCCTCTTGACACACCGGAAACCTTAAAAAAAAGATTGGCCATTTTTCGAGAAAGGTTCATGGATCGGCCGGTCCCGCGCCCACCCAGCTGGGCTGGCTATCGGCTGGTCCCGGATCGGATTGAATTTTGGTCGGCGGGATGGCACTGGTTACATGAGCGGAGATGTTACTACAAGTCGATTTCTGGCTGGTCCATCATGCTGTTGTACCCCTGAAAATAGGCAAGTAGTGTATAAATTGCTGCAGGGGCCGATCAATCTGATCGACCCCTGCAGCATAGATGGTTGTTGATTAATATATTAGTATAAGATAAAATTCTTCTTGATGTATGTGTCAATAGTGGTAGAATCTTTTCTGCGCGGTATGCGCTTGAAACCTGTAATTTAACCTAATATAGGAATTCGTATGAGCAAACTAAGTAAAATCACAGCTGCTGCCCTAATCGCCGGCGTTGCGGCCTTACCCTTGCAGGCCAGTGCATGGTGGGGCGGGGGTCCATGGGGAAATAATGGCAGTGGCTGGGGCGACGGCTGGGGCGACGGCATGGGTGACATGTTCGGTGATTTCAACATGAACATGAGCGGTCGTGGCAGTGGCTATGGTCGCGGTCGTGGCAGTGGCTATGGCTATGGCCGTGGTTATGGCTATGGCAATCCTTACTACGGTGGCTATGGTGGCTATGGTCCCGGCTATGGTGGCTATGGTCCCGGCTATGGTGGCTATGGTCCCGGCTATGGTGGCGGTCCTTGGGGTGGTCATCCTGGTTACGGTTATCCCGCGGCTCCTGCGGCTCCCGCAGCTCCTGAAGCAGCCAAATAGGAAGACTTCGGTCCGGCACAGGGATGTGTCACAGTTTTGTTATACACAACAGATACCCTTTGATATCTGTTGTGTTTTTGTATTTAAGGGAATCCTGAATAAGTTGCTGGTCTTTTAAATCGAAGGTGTCGGATCCAACACCGCTAGATTACCTTCGAGAAGGTTCCCTTGGAGTTTCCCGACAGGTAGTGGTCGAATACCATACATATATTACGAATAAGCAGCCTGCCTTTGGGCCTAATCCTAATTTCACTATTGCTCAAGCTCAGCAGTAGCTCCTCCTCCATGCCTTTCAAGCGACTGATTTCGATAGTAAAGTAAGAATCGAAATTGATGTTGAATTGGTCCTCTATGGCTGAAATATCCAAATAGAAGTGACAGATCAGGTCGCTGATAACGCGGCGTCTAAGTAGGTCATCTTTATTGAGTTCAATGCCCCTGAAGACAGGGATTTTGTCTTTTTCGATACCGCGATAGTATTCTTCAAGGGTACGCACGTTTTGGCTGTAGCTATTACCGACGCTGCCGATCGCGGTAATACCCATGGCCACAAGGTCGCAGTCGGCGTGGGTGGAGTAGCCTTGAAAGTTTCGATAGAGTTGGTGCTTGCGCTGGGCGATAGCCAGCTCGTCATCCGGTTTCGCGAAATGATCCATGCCGACGTATAGGTAGCCCGCAGCGGTCAACTGCTCGATAGCTGATTTTAAAATAGCGAGTTTTTCCGAGGGTTTGGGCAGGTCATGGGTGTTTATTCGTCGTTGAGGTTTGAACCGTGACGGTAGATGCGCATAGTTGAACACCGAGATCCGATCCGGGTCGGCGGCAATCACCCGTTCAATGGTGCGACTAAAAGTCGCTTGGTTCTGAAAGGGCAGTCCGTAGATCAAGTCAAGACTCACCGACTTAAAACCACTGTGTCTGGCCGCTCGCAAGACTTCAAGCGTCTGTTCCTCTGCTTGGATACGATTTACTGCCTTTTGTACCCGTGAGTCGAAATCCTGTACACCCAGGCTCATCCGGTTGAATCCCAACTGACGAAGTATTTCGACAGTATCGGTATCCGCCTCACGGGGATCGATTTCAATGGAGTACTCTCCCTGGTCGTCACCACGCAGATTAAAATGTTCGGCCGTGATGGTCATCAGCTCAGCCATTTGTTCCTGATTCAGGAACGTGGGCGTGCCGCCGCCCCAATGAAGCTGGTCCACGGGACGCTGCGCGTCGAACATTTCTCCCTGAGCCGCGATCTCACGGTAGAGGTGTTCGAGATAGGGGACAGCTAGGGTACGGTTCTTGGTGACCACTTTGTTGCAGGCGCAATAGAAACAGACCGTGGAGCAGAATGGTATGTGAAAATAGAGGGATAAGGGACGAGGTGTCGCATGCCGGTTTGATTTTTCCGCCCAATGACGATAATCCTCTTCACTAAAACCGTCATGGAATTGCACTGCCGTGGGATAGGAGGTGTAACGTGGGCCCATCTGATCATAGCGGCGTATCAGCTGGGCATCGAACTCTAGATCCTGTTGCATTGTTAGGCTCGAATTGGGTGAAGAATATGATGGGTAGGGAGATGCTAAGGACTCGCACAACAGTAACTTATCATTGTGCGAGCCCTAAGGGGGGAAGTTTAACCGATTTTGTTCAGTTGCCCTATTAATTTGAGGATTGAGCGAGTTCGTCCCGTGGTTGACTTAGGTCAATAAAGAACGTAACGCCGCTGGGTCAGTGACTATGATCTGTCCTCGTTGTTCTTCGATTATATGGGCATCCTTGAAGCGTTTGAGCGTACGTGACAGGGTTTCCGGGGTCATCAGCAGCATATTGGCTAAATCGATGCGCCTTGCGGGTAGGCGGCATACCGGTTTTTCCATATCATTCCCTTTGCATGGCGTCAGTAGGTAGGCGGCTATTTTTTGTTCTGCGCTGTGCAGGTAGAGTCGTTCTCTTTCATTCAGTTGATGGTGAAGTAAACGGCTGATATGAGCAAGAAATCGGGAGCTCAGCTGTGGGTGTGAATAAAGGTATCGGGTAAATGGATAGGCCTGGATAACGATCAGCTCTGAGTCTTCAGTCGCCATCGCGGTATATGGATAACCGTCCCCGGCGTAGACAGCCGATTCCGCGAACATCTGGCCCGGTTCGACGAATCCTATAATGCGTTTTATTTGCTGATTTCGACAACAAAGCTTGAAATGTCCCGTCAGCAGGTAGTAAAAGGCCTCGCAGGCATCATTTTGCCAAAACAATACCTCTTGTGCCACTAGACTACGGTGGCGGGTAAATCGTTTTATTGCTTCCCCGTCCTGGGGGGGACATATTGAGAATAAGGGAGTGTTTAACAGCAGGTCGATATTTTTTAATGGCCGAACTCTAGCATTCACTCATTTATCTCCCTGTGTCTCCCTGTGTCTGACGGAGCATATATTAAATATTCGGTAGGCTGGGTATAAAATTGATTGCAGCTAGCATAGATCATATTTAATCCTTGGCTAAATGATGTGCATTGATTTATATCAAGAGCAAGGTTGATAAACATCAATATGTTGATTTAATTTGCCGTGGATTTGTACTATATCCATGTTGAGTGGGGTTTCAGGAATACAGAGATAGAGATCTACAATGAGTCCAAGCACGGTATCCTCTATCGGGCGTTCAGAGACGATATGAACATGGATTCGGATAAATGGGTGGCCGGTGTCGATTATAGCGCCTCTGCTACCTGTGCCACCTGTCATATGAGTGCCGGCGGCAGTGAGGGCAAGACCCACAATGTGGGAGACCGCATCTCCTGGACTTTGCGTCCACCGATCTCCAAGAAGATCAACCAGGTGCGCCTGGAAAACGGTCAGGAATTCGATGTCCCCGAGGGCCAGAAGGTTCCCAGGTGGGTGCCAAGGCCAAAGGTTCAAAGGTGACTGAGGTCGTGACCTGGAAGGAGCGTAGAGGCAAGATGAAGACCGTGTGCCGCGCCTGTCATACCAGCAGCGTGGTGGAGGGCCACTACAAGCAGTTCGACGATTTAGTCGATCTGTACAATGATAAGTTTGCCAAACCGATCGCGGCCATCATGGGCGATCTGAAGAAGGATGGCTACATCACCAAGACACCCTTCAATGAGGCAGTATTTAACTGGTGTTTTGATCCTTTGCGTGTTTGGGGTCGGTTATCCTTGGATGGGGTTTGCTGCAAACGCTGATGTGGAAGCCCTCATAATGCAGGGTAGCGAGTATGCTCGCACAGGTGATGTGGATGCCGCGTATGAGAGCTATAAACAAGCCTTGGCTTTGGACCCTCAGTCAGCCGATGTCCGTTTGAAGGTTGCTGGGATGCAAATAGTACGTGGAGACTACCGGGACAGTATTGAAAGTTTTCAGAATGTCATCGGATCGCAACCAGGCAATGCCAATGCCTTTGCGGGTATGGGTATAGCCTATCTGCATCTGGGTGACTACGGATTGGCTCGGGCCTCCTTTGAAGAGGCTCTTAAACACGACGAAGGAAAGAAGGAGGATATCCAACAAATGCTCGATTGGTTGGATGCCAAGATGATGTCCTCGGCAGGGGAGCACTAATACTCCCTATCCAGAGGTTTTGATTTGGTGCGGCGAATCATTCCCGGCCCTTTATTTCGCTGCCTGTTTGATCGCCGCCGCCTATTTTGTCGCCTTTCAAATTTTTGTACGATCAGGTATCTCCAGTAGAGTCTAACACTCGTATATCCCACCAAGGCACTGCCTGCGCCAAGTAAAAAGCATCCTAATAGAAAGGGGCGCCACACGTTGCTCAGTTCGGTCGTCAGCCAGTACATGCTCAGTTCAAAATTGAACTCTCTCGGTATCACACCCAGTACAAATTGACCCAATAGATAGGCGGAATAGAATATTGGCGGCATGGTTATCGGGTTGCTGATCCAAACCAGCACCACGGAAATGGGGAGATTGACCCGAAAAGCGATGGCGAGGGCTGCCGCCAGCACCATTTGAAACGGCACGGGAACGAAGGCTGTAAACAGGCCGACGGCAAATGCGCCTGCTACGGAGCGACGATTCAAATGCCATAGATTCGGGTTATGCAGTAGCCCACCGAACAACCGCAATGACCTGTGAGTGCGAACCAGGTGCAGATCGGGGAACCACCTTTTGATCAATCTTCTGGGCATCGGTTTCGACTAGGAGGCTGTCCGAGAATGGCGACCGTAGCGAGGGCAAGGCTGTCTGAGCCAGACTTGTCTGCAGTAGGTTGGTTCATTCTCGGACAGCCTCCTAGTATCTTTATGCGTAGACTGCGCACTCTCAGCGATGATGAGTATACCATGTTGTATTTTATAGAAAAATGATGTTGACATCGCTAGCCTTCCTGCTTGGTATTGTGGTGCTCCAACATTGCGAAGTCCTGCCTGCTCCAGCCTGGGGCGTGCTGTTATTGTTGTTTGTGCCCTTGTCTATTGCCTTCAGGGCATTGCGCCTGCCGTTGCTTATTTTCTGTGGTTTTCTGTGGGCCTTATTGCAGGCCCATGGGCAATTGTACCCGGAACTGTCACAACAATGGGAGGGAAATGATCTGATGGTGGAAGGGGTGATCGCTTCGATACCGCAGAATAGGGGGCGTGCCGTCAGATTTTTGTTCGACCTAGACCGAGTTAGCCATGCGGGGGGACGGCAGGATGAGTTTCCTCGCCGGATCCGGCTGAGCTGGTACGGTTCGACTCAAATCTTGCATTTAGCTCAGAGGTGGAAATTCACGGTCCGACTCAAGCGACCGAGGGGCTTTAAAAATCCCGGAGGATTCGATTATGAGCGCTGGTTGTTTGCGCAAGGTATTCGTGCCACGGGTTACGTTCGTGGGGGCGAAGGTGCTGTTCTGTTGACCGACAGAGTTTCGAGTCGGCCTGTCGATCTACTGCGCCGTACGTTGGCGGATCATATTACCCAGGCCCTGGGAGATGAATCAAACCGGGGGGTGATCACGGCGTTGACTATTGGAGACCGTAGCGCGATGTCGCCCCAGCAGTGGCGTTTGCTGCTTAGTACCGGTACCAATCATCTGCTGGCCATTTCCGGCTTGCATATCGGATTGGTGGCGGGATTGATCTATTTCTTGGTGCTTAGGATGTGGTCGCTAGCGGGGCAGTTGTGCCTCAAGTGGCCGGCACCACGTATCGCGGCGATAGCGGCCATCGGCGCAGGGTGTGGCTATGCCATGCTGGCGGGGTTTTCGGTACCTACTCAAAGGGCGGCGATCATGCTCTGCGTGGTCATGGGGGCGGTATTACTCAACCGGACCAAGCGTGCAGTGCATACCCTGGCCCTGGCCTTGATGGTGGTGCTGATCTGGGATTCCCTGGCGGTCTTATCGGCCGGATTTTGGCTTTCCTTCGCGGCGGTAGCTTTGATATTTTATGCCATTGTCGACAGACTGAGCGAACAACGGCTCTGGTGGCGCTGGGGAAGGGTTCAGTGGGTGCTCGCCATCGGCTTGTTTCCCCTGACATTGATCCTTTTTCAGCGGGTGTCATTGGTGGCCCCCATCGCCAATCTATTTGCCGTCCCCTGGGTCGGTATGCTGATCGTTCCACTCACTTTGATGGGCAGTCTGTTGGCAACGGTATCGACTGTTGCCGGAGAGTTCGTGCTTGGGGTCGCGAGTGCCCTGCTGGATGTGTTTTGGGTCGGGTTGGATTGGCTAGCCGATTTTCCTATGGCGCAGTGGCATCACCTGCCTCCATTATGGGCCTTGATGCCGGCAATTCCAGGATTGATTTTATTGCTTGCGCCCCGTGGTTGGCCGGGACGGTGGCTGGGCTTGGTGTTATTCTCTCCCCTGGTGTTGACTTCCCCGTCGAAACCAGCACCTGGGGATTATTGGGTCACCCTGTTGGATGTGGGGCAGGGCCTGTCCATGGTGATCGAAACCCGAAACCACACCCTGGTGTATGATGCCGGGGCCAGATTCAGTGAGTACTTCAATGCGGGGGAGGCCGTTGTGGCGCCGTATCTGCGAGCTAGGGGAGTTCGTACCGTAGATCTGCTCGTGATCAGTCATGGCGACAACGACCATATTGGGGGAGCGGATGCCATCATGCACCGGCTAAAGGTCGCAAGGGTGCTCACCTCCGTGCCGGAACAGCTAGAGCATCCTAGCATCGATATTTGTGTTGCCGGGATGCGTTGGCACTGGGATGGTGTGGATTTCGAGGTTTTGCATCCTGCTGAGCAATGGCAGGGGTCAAAAAATGATCAATCATGTGTGCTGTTCCTGCAAGGCGCCGGTGGTTCGATGTTGATCACCGGTGACATAGAATCAAAAGCAGAGCAGCGGTTGACAACGGTCTACCAAGATCGGCTGGCCAGCGATATCATGTTGATTCCCCACCATGGAAGCCGCAGCTCTTCTACGTCCGATTTCCTAGAACAGGTGGCGCCTCGTTTGGCCCTGCTGTCGGTAGGATCGCACAATCGCTTCCACCTCCCTGCTCAACAGGTACTGGGGCGTTATGAGGCATTGGGGGCAAGGGTCTTGGATACGGTAAATTATGGGGCGATAGGGGTTTCCATAAGTCTTGGCAGGGGCTTGGAGATCCGCCCTGGGTTTCGGCAAAGTGATAAACGTTACTGGTCTGCGGGATCAATAGACATTCAGTCCCCTCGCTAAATCAAGTATCATGATTAATTTTTTGCCATAGGAATAAAATCGTGTTAGAGATTGTCAAGGCTGGTGGCTGGTTGATGCTGCCTATCATCACCTGTTCCATGGTTGCTCTTGCTATCGTAGTGGAACGCTTTTGGACCCTCTACAGAAAACGAGTCATGCCGGTGCAACTGGTGGGGAAAATCTGGCAATTGAGTCAGAAGGGGCAGCTCACCGACAAACGGATTCTGGAGTTTCGAGATGGTTCTCCGCTGGGAAAAATATTGGCCTCCGGTTTGCTCAATAGGCGGTATGCGCGAGAGATCATGAAAGAGGCCATCGAAGAAACCGGGCGTCATGTTGCCCATGAACTGGAGCGTTTTCTCAATTCACTGGGTACTATCGCGGCCATTACTCCCCTGCTTGGGCTGCTGGGCACCGTAGTGGGGATGATTCAGGTCTTCACTGCCATTACCAGTATCGGAGTAGGAGATCCAAGCCAATTGGCCGGTGGTATTTCGCAGGCACTGCTGACCACGGCTGCGGGGATTTCCGTTGCCATCCCCAGTTTGATTTTTTATCGTTATTTTCGTGGTCGGGTCAACGAACTCATTGTCGATATGGAGGAGGAGGCAATGAAGCTGGTCGAGATCATGCACGGAGAGCGTCGCCAGGGAGACGCAGCGTGAATTTTAAACCTGAATCCGCCGAGGGGGTAGAGGTCAATCTCACGCCACTGATCGATGTGGTGTTTTTATTGCTGATTTTTTTTATGGTCACCACCACGTTTAGTCGAGAATCGACGCTTAAGATCAATTTGCCCGAGGCCACTGAGCAGTCCCAGCCTCAGGAGGATATCCCGCTGGAACTCATGGTCGATGCCGCCGGAGCGTTTTATATCAACGGTAGGGCGGTAGTGAATTCTCGGCCTCAAACGCTGGTGGCTGCATTGAGTAAGGCGGCGGCCGAGCACAATGATCCCTTACTCACCATCCGTGCCGATGCGCGTACTCCCCATCAGTCGGTGATTACGGCGATGGATTCCGCTGCAAGGATCGGTTTGTCCCGCATCTCCATCGCCACCACCAAGATGAACGATGGCTCACCAGCGCTCAGCCAGGATCCTAATGGTTCGTGACGGGCATATTTTACTGAGATGACCGGCCTGCAGGTCTACCGGCGCTTATTGTCTTATGCCATCAAGTATTGGGGGTTTCTGGTGCTTGCGGTTTTCGGTATGGTGCTCTATGCACTGGCAGATCCGGCCTTTGCCGCATTGATGAAACCCTTGCTTGACGGCAGCTTTGTCGAACGTGATCCGCAGATCATTGCCTGGTCGCCCATCTGGCTGATTGGGCTGGTTATTCTAAAGGGGGTCGGAGGATTTCTATCGACCTACTATACCGCCTATGTGGGCCGGTTGGCGGTGAAACAGGTCCGGCATGAGATGTTTGATCAGTTGTTGCACTCCCCAGTCTCGTATTTTGATCGCAGTTCCAGCGGTCAGCTGATTTCCAAATTGACCTACAACGTTGAACAGATCGCCGATGCCTCCACCCAGGGTCTCACTACCCTGATCAGGGATACGCT
>JAAEPA010000425.1 GCA_024222475.1 Gammaproteobacteria bacterium
AGGGCTCAGGCCGGTTACAAATTGTGCAATCTCACCTGGCATAAAAACTATCGATTAATCCCTCATATTCAATGGATTATGACAAGGCTTGAGACCGACTGGTGGAATACTCAGGCTAGCGGTGTTCCGTCTTCTGCAGTGTTTTAGAATACTGCCTTGCTCTTTAAAGAGCGATCTATCACATAAATCTCCTGAGAACACTTAGAGGCAGGGGTTAATGAAAAGATTTGTATGACTGTGATCAGTAAATCATATGCGGTCGTCGAGTTAGCCGGGTCAAGCTGAAAGCTTGGGCTATTTGTGCAGTCGTTAGGACTGGAGGGCATCACGAGTTTTTGCTCTTTAATTGATGGAATAGTGATAATTGGGGGTTTATAGTACTTATGCGCACTATCACGGAGGAACAAGCCATGACAAAACCTTGCCCGGACCAAGTCCAATCCCATGCCGAAGAACGTTGGAAGGCCGGGTCGCACCCACCCGGCGTAAGAAGAAGTTAGGCCTTCAGAAGTGAACCTGATCTTCCTTTCCTATCGACGTGAGGACAGTGCTGATGTTAGTGGTCGAATTAATGACCGGCTCGCGCAACATTTTGGTCAAGAAGCGATTTTTACAGATGTAGACTCGATTCCACTCGGTATAGACTTTCAACAATATATCGATGAACAAGTTAGCAAATGCGGCATATTTCTAGCGGTAATCGGTCGAGACTGGCTAAGCGTGACTGATACCGATGGCCGCCCTCGGCTTCAACAGTCTGGGGACTTCGTAAGAATCGAAGTTGAGTCTGCGCTACAACGAAATATCCCTGTTATCCCCTTGCTTGTGCGACGGGCCACGATGCCATCGGGCGATGATTTGCCGGATACTCTGAACGAGCTTGCGACACGCAATGGCATGATGATTCGACCTAATCCTGATTTTCACAGGGACATGGAGCGATTAATAAACGGAATTGAACAACACCTGTCTAGACAGAGCGAAGCTGCAGCCAAACGCGAAGCCGAGGAACAGACTGCAAAGGAACGCGAGGAGCACCAGAGCCGGGAAGCTGCAGCCAAACGCGAAGCCGAGGAACAGACTGCAAAGGAACGCGAGGAGCACC
>JAAEPA010000426.1 GCA_024222475.1 Gammaproteobacteria bacterium
CAGAATAGGCGCGCTCCCTTGAATCATCAGTGGTACTTCGACATCGATAGTAAAGGTGCACAACTCCCATGTGGCACCCTCTGCCTTGATTCTTGCCAGTGCGTCTTTTCCGATGAAATCATCCTTTTCGAGAGCCACACAGAATCCCAGCCCGGCATCAAACGGCGTGTATTCGGGGGTGAGCTCTGAACCCCAGTCGACGTATCCCTTTTCCAGATGAGTGGAAGCGATGGTTCGGTACCCGGCATTTTTCACGCCCAGGTCCTGACCGGCTTCCCATAGGGTATCGTATGCGTGCCCGGCAAATTCCGTGGGGATATACAGTTCGTAACCGAGTTCTCCGACATACGTCACCCGGAAAGAGATGACCGGTGCATATCCCACGGTAAAGGGCTTGCACGTTCCAAAAGGAAAGCCTTTGTTGCTCAAGTCGGCATTCGACGTTTTCTCTAAGAGTGCTCGCGATTTCGGGCCGATGACGTTGATAACCGCATAAGCCGACGTCACCTCCTTAAACGAAACCGTGCCGTCATCTGGCATATGGTTTTCGATCCACCACGAGGCGCGCAGACCAAAGGCGGTGCCTACAACAATGAGAAATCTGTCTTCTGCCAGTCTCCCGATGGTCATGTCACATTCAATGGTGCCACGATCATTGCACATCTGCGTGTAGACCACTTTCCCGAAAGGTCGATCGATCTGATTGGCACAGAGCCGGTTTAAAAATACCAGGGCGCCCGGTCCTTCCACCTCGAATTTGCAGAAGGAAGTCTGATCGATAAGCACGACCTTTTCCCGTGCGTTCTTGTGTTCGGCAGCCACGTATTCAAACCAGTTCGGAATTTCAAAGGTTAAATCATCTTTCGGTTCAACACCATCCGGTGCAAACCAGTTGGATCGTTCCCATCCGTATTTTGCCCCGTACACCGCGCCTTTCTCCTTGAGCTGGTAATACAGGGGACTGCGTCTTACCCCCCGCGCGGAATTATATTCTTCATGGGGCCAGTGAAGGGTATAGTGCTTGCCGTAGATCTCCCTGGTTCTTTCCACGTTGTATTTCCGGCTGCGATGATACTTGCCGAATCTCCTGATATCGAGCGGCCAGATATCGAGGCTCGGCTCTCCCTCGATAATCCATTCAGCCATCATCCGTCCGGCACCGCCGCCGGCTGCGATGCCGAAAGCATTAAACCCCGTCGCGACAAAGCAGTTGTCCAGTTCAGAGGCCGGGCCCATAATGGCGTCGCCGTCCGGCGTGAAAGCTTCCGGACCGTTTATCAGCCTGGCGATGCCGGCTTCTTCCAGGCACGGAGTGCGCTTTATAGCCGGAACGGAGAGTGACTCAAAATGATCGAAATCCGATGGAAGGAGCTTGGCGGTAAAGTCGTTCGGCACTCCGTCAATACTCCAGGGGATGCCGTCGCGCTCATAGCCACCCATTACTAGACCGCCCACTTCACTCTTGTAGTAAATTAGGTTGTCCTTGTCCCTGATTGTCGGCAGATTCGGAGGCAATCCCGGGATGGGTTCGGTCACCAAAAATTGGTGCTGAAAAGGAACCACGGGGATGTTGACGCCCAGCATTTCTCCTACCTGGTATCCCCACATGCCCGTGCAGTTGACAACGATTTCGCACTTGATATCGCCCTTTTTGGTTTTTACCGCAGTTACCCGTCTGCTGTCGAATTC
>JAAEPA010000427.1 GCA_024222475.1 Gammaproteobacteria bacterium
CTCGCCGCCCGGTATCCCTCGACGGGCTGCTGAACTTGGTCCTCGAGCAGGCCTTTGGCACGCAGGGTTTCATTCTTAAACACCTCGGGGGTCTGCTTGTAGATCAGACGGTGGCTGTAACCATGGCAGGCCACCTCGTGACCGCGATTCGCGATCTCCCTAACCAGTTGTGGAAACCGTTCGGCCACCCACCCCAGCACAAAGAAGGTGGCTGAGATTCTATATTTGGAGAACAGGTCTAAAATGCGGTGGGTATTCGGCTCCACTCGGGGGGGATGGTTCTCCCAATCATCTCGCCGAATTGTAGAGGCAAAGGCCGAGACCTGGAAATAGTCTTCCACATCTACCGTCAGGGCGTTAGCGATGATGTCGGTCATGAATCAATATGGGTAGCGCAGTGCAAGGGGATTATTTGGAATTCCACAATTCTAGCTTATGATTTCCATCACTGTTTTCGAGCGAAGGCAGTGTAATATGCTCACTCGGACCAGTCCACACCTAACTCCCCACACGATTCAGCGCCTTGCTCTGCTGCATAAGGCTCAGCAGGGCGGCAACCTTGTCTAAGGATTCCTGGTACTCCCCTTCCAGACTGGAATCGGCAACGATGCCACCACCTGCCCAGACGCTCATCCGGCCATTGCGGTACACCAAGCTGCGGATTACTATGTTGGAATCCATTGCGCCATCAAAACCGATGTAGCCGATAGACCCACAATAGATCCCACGCCGGTGGGGTTCCAGTTCTTCTATGATCTGCATGGCCCTGAGTTTCGGAGCTCCCGTGATCGATCCTCCTGGAAAACAACCGCGCAGCAGATGCAGGGCATCGCGTCCGCTCGCCAGTTGGCCGGTGATCGTGCTGACTAAGTGATGTACCGTTTCCATTGTTTGTAATTCGAAAAGTCTGGGCACCTTTACCGAGCCCAAGGCGCAGTTCTTTCCAATATCGTTACGCAGCAGATCGACGATCATCAGGTTCTCGGCCCGATCCTTAGGGCTTTGTATAAGGGCCTCAGCGAGTTGGCGGTCGCGCAGTGGGTCGCCGGCACGTGGACGGGTTCCTTTGATAGGACGGGTCTCTACCTGGGTACCCACGACTTTGAGAAAGCGCTCCGGGGAGGCACTCAGCACCTGGGCATGCGGGGTGTTGAGATACGCGGCATAGGGTGCAGGATTTATCCGCCTCAGGCGCTGGTAGGCCAACCAGGGATCTCCGGTGGTGGTGGCCGTAAAGCGCTGCGCCAAATTTACTTGATAGCAGTCTCCCTCGCGGATGTAATGCTTGATGCGGCGGAATGCCAAGCCATAACGCTGACGGTCCATATTTGAACCGATGTTACCCAGCAACTGAAACTCCGCCCTGGCAGCGGGCTTGCGAGGCGTGCGAAAGCGCTGCACCAGGGTCCGCCATTGAGACCTCAGCTGTGAGTTGCGGCCCTGGCCCACCAGAACACTTCGGCGTTGCCGATGATCCACTACCAGGGCCCAATCATAGATGCCGATGGCCATCTCGGGCAAATGCTCGTCGTCCTCGGCCAACTGAGGAAGGCGCTCCAATCCGCGGCCCAAATCATAACCGAAATAACCTATCGCCCCACCGCAAAACGGCACTCCCGGAATCACTGGCGCGAGTGGTTGCAAGCGGCGACGCACCAATTCAAAGGGATCTTCCGAGGAGAATTCAGTCCCGATACGAGTATGAATTTCGGTGAGTCCTGCCCGAGTTAGCAGCACCGTGGTCGGTTGAGCGCTGATAATATCGTAACGCCCCTGTTTGATAGCAGGGTAAGCGCTGTCGAGAAACACCGCCCAGGGCTGATCCGCTAGGGTCTCAAAAAGCGCGGCGCTGTCTCCGCAATAGGGTAGCTCTGTCAACAAGGGGCGGGTCATGCAAATTCACGGGGTCTTGTTCCGTCCGAGTCTTGGTGCTGGTATGAAACAATGATATCAAATATGATTGAGATATGCCCAAACTTAGGAAGGCCACCGAAACACCCTTGGCAACAACACGCTTTCAGGACCGGTTTAAGAATGTCTGCATCGTGATGATGAGCGCACTGGGTGATGCCATCCACGTACTTCCGGTCGCTAATGCGCTCAAACGTGCCGCTCCGCAAACATCCATCACCTGGGTCGTGCAGCCCGGACCTTATAAGCTCCTCAACCATCATCCCGCCATCGACCGGTTTGTGGTGTTTCGACGCCGCTCAGGTCTGAAGATCATCAACGACTATCGCGAAACCTGGCGCGAGCTGAGACAGGATAGGTTCGATCTGGTGCTCAACCTGCAGGTCTACTTCAAGGCCGGATTACTCACCACCGGAATCCACGCGGACATGAAACTCGGATTTGATCGTGCCCGGGCTCGGGATCTTAACTGGTTGGTCACCTCCCATCGAATCCCCGCGCATGAGCCGCAACACGTACAGGACCAGTACTTCGAGTTCCTGGATTACCTTGGTGTAGACCCCCTGCCCCTGGAATGGGATCTCGCCATTACGGAACAAGAAAGACTGGCCCAACGACGTTTTTTTGAGGATATTAAACGCCCCGTATGTGCTGTGGTGATGGGCAGCAGCAAACCGCGAAAGGACTGGGCGATCGAACGCTATGCACGACTTCTGGAGATTATTGAAAGCGATTTCGGCTACCAGCCGGTATTGGTCGGTGGGCCGTCGGCTGGAGAAATAGAAGC
>JAAEPA010000428.1 GCA_024222475.1 Gammaproteobacteria bacterium
CGGGAACTTAAAACCCATCTGGCCAGTGCGCCGCATTACGCCCTGGTGAAGAAGAACAGGAATCATCACTGGGATGAAAAGGGTATTTATGCCAAACATCTGCAAAGTGGCGCCTGGGATCAGGGCATGTCGGATGAAGACAAAGCATTCTGGGAGAATGAAGCGGCATCCCATTGGGTTGATGGCAACAATATTCAGGACAGACGGATTGTGGCTGCCGATCCGCTGATGCGTATCGTGGACATGAATTACCGCATTCCCGATGACTCCTTACAGGCCGTTTCCGATGCAGGCCCTTCACCATTTGCACGTCAGGGGTACATCTTCCTCGGCGTGGATGAACGTGAATCGATCCTGCCGATGAATAACGGAGATCATAAAAAGACAGTTTTCCAGTTCCATTACCGTTTCCCCATGATCGGCGGCCCGGCCCCGATTGGCTTGTGTCTCGATGAAATAGTCGAGATTGCTGATGGTCTTTATCTTGGGCAGTTGATCTATTCAACGGCACTGAATGTGCCATTCCATTCTTCCGTTGATTCGCCCGAATACAAATATCAGCTGTTCGGCTATTTCCTGCTACTTGATGATGCGTGGCAGAAACACAGGTTGGCAATAGGCCTGGATACCATACATTAAAGCC
>JAAEPA010000429.1 GCA_024222475.1 Gammaproteobacteria bacterium
GGCCGTCAATGGTCTCCAAATCGGTGTTGTCGGCGAATTTGAGGAAGACCCGGCCGAAGAGCTGCGGGTAAAGATTATTCTGCCCGGCATCGACCCCGAAGAAGGTTTTGTCTGGGCCAGGCTGGCTTCTCCGGAGGCGGGTCTCGATCGCGGCTACTTTTTCCGGCCCGAACCCGGCGATGAGGTTGTGGTTGGTTTCTTCAATGATGATCCCCGCCAGGCCGTTATTCTGGGGGGCCTCTATAGTTCGGTAAATACCGCGCCGGAAGCCCTGGCCGAGCTATCCGAAGATAATATCAATAAAGGGATTGTCACCAAAAGCGGCACCACCATTCAATTTGTGGATGATGAAAAGGCATCGTTGATCATTCAGACGGTCTCTGAAAATAAAATTGTGCTGAGCGACGATGAAGAGCTGATTGAACTTAGCGATCAGCACGGCAACAGCGTTAAATTGAGCGCTGATGGCATAGAGATCGTTAGCGCCGGCGATCTGAAAATCGAGGCCGGCGGCAATGTAGAAATCACGGGCGAGCAAGTAGATGTAAAATAGATACACAGGATTCAAAAGTTTATCGTTTCTCCAGCGTGATGAAAGTTAGCTCACGGATTAACACAGATGACACAGATAAAAACAGTCTGTTGCATAAGTATTCTGGAAGGCAA
>JAAEPA010000430.1 GCA_024222475.1 Gammaproteobacteria bacterium
CATCTGCGCGATGACTTCAATCAATATGCAAACAAAGCGCTGGCGATCCTTGTCATCCTCATAGATAGGCTCCCGGCGGTCGCCTCTGGAGGTGACGTGATAGAGTGCGTTTGAGAATTCGATGCGAAGTGGTCTTGCCATTGGAGGAAGATATCATACGGAGAGTCTAAGATATAGACCTGACCCCGACGATCCTGCTGCTCTGAATACGCCTTGTAAGCTGGCTTCCATGCGACTCTTCCTTTCTCTTGGCTTGATTGGTTAGCACATTATTCATTACGTTATCAGCACCTTATCTTCCTTTTATTTGTGCAACATAGACCGACCGGGCTATTCTGATACTAGCTGGAATCCGTATAGTGCATAATTTATTGTTTCTGTAAAGCATTTCCAGTTATTTTAAAACCAATCCTCAGGAGCGGAGGCTCAAAAGGAATTCATTGATGGCGCCCCAGTAGCGCTGCCCACCAAAGGCTATGATCGTGTTGTGATCAGTATTGGGTATCATCTCGAGACGTTTCTGGCTCGATGCTGCATGCTCAAGATTCCGTTGGGCATGCCACGGAGGTAAAAGCACATCGCCTTCGGCATGCAGCAAGAGCAAGGGTGACTCTACCCTGGCAAGCTTATCCTCATTGTCCATGCCAATTACTTTACCCAAACCAAGGGCGCCCAGGGAAAGACCGAAAAGAGCTAGAAGCGGCAAGCTTTGGGCAAACCCGCTTTCGATAATCAGGCCACTAATCTCATCTCCTCGTTCCGATGCTAGTTCGATAGCCGGCGCACTACCCAGACTTCGTCCCATGATCACCAATGGCCCCGTATGGCCTCGCTCATGCAACAGTTCAAGCGCGGCATCGAGCACGGTGTGAGCATCACGAATTAGGTTCCGGATAGAGGGCTGTCCAGTGCTGCGCCCATAACCTCGGTATTCGGCGCAAATGAGTGAGGCACCGGCTTGATGATACGCAGGGGCCAGACCATCATAATCTGAGACGATCTCCCCATTGCCGTGGAAATGCAGAATGGTGGGCAGGTGAGAACCGGAGGGAGAATATCGGGCAGAGACCGTCGTGCCTTGATCTACTGCGATCCTCATCTCCTCGCTCCCTTGCGGCAGCGGACGACCATCATCTGGTCGAGGGAAGAAGACACTCGCATTGACTGCAGGATGATCCAATAATTCGAAGAAATGAGGTTTAGACATAATGGACTCTATTTATAATCAGACAGGTACTTGCAAAACAGTATAAGGCATATACAGTCATGTAACAGTCACTCGTCCGGATAGGCAGGCAAGGTTATCAAGTGGTGGTCATGAACCTCGCCGCCTACCGTGAAGTGATACAGGTCCTGAAAGGTGCTGTCTTGCAGACCCAGTACCTCGTGCATAGGATCGTCAAAAAAACAGCCGATGCCGGTGCCGCGTATATTAGCCGCTTCCGCCTCGAGATAAAGCAACCGGCCGATGGCGCCGGCTTCCCAGTACAGGCGCGGATAAAACCACGCACCGTAATGTTGCAAGGTATGGGTGTACTCGGAATCAGGCCGTTTCGAAAAGATCGACTGATCTGTGGCGAGTGAATCCCGGGACATCAACGAAGTAATGCTTGCGACCACCCTCGCACCGGACGGCTTGCTAAAACAGCCACCGCCCGGCCGGGAGCGAGAGTGACATAACAGAAATTGATTATTTATAGCTCCCTTACCCATAAAGTATATTATCAGATCACCGGATCGTATAAGGATGCTATCCATGTCGTTCGAATCGTCATATCGTTTAAACAAGGTCATGTTCGTCAATGGCAATCGGGTGCTGCTGGCACTGCTTTCCCTGTTTATAAATGACGCTGCCCTAGCCGCATCAGATCGTACGCCACTCGTCGTTGTCAGCACTGCGCAAATGGAAACCGTCATTAAACAGATCCCTCTCACAGGCACCATCACCTCTGCCAAAGTCGCACGGCTATCGGCTGAGGTGAACGGCCAGGTCGAGATTGTCAATGTTGAGATCGGCGACCGGATCGATTCCGGCGATACCCTGCTACAACTCGACAGGGAAATCGAACAATTCACCTTGCAGTCTTTACAGGCCGAAACTGAACTGGCCCGGGCACAACTCGCTGATGCCAAACGGCGTTATCAAAATGCTGAACGCCTCAGGCAACAGAACAACATCTCCGCCAATGAGCTGCGTTTACTGGAAGCAGAAGTCGAAATCGATGGCGCCGCTCTGAAGCGACAGCAGGCCGATGAACGCAAGCAGCAGGCACGTGTTGATCGTCATACGCTGAAGGCGCCCTTTGACGGCGTGATCAGCGAGAGGACAACCGAAGTCGGTGAATGGATTGAACCCGGCAAACCGGTGCTGACGCTGGTTGCTATTGACGACTTGCGCATTGATTTTCGCGTCCCGCAGGAATTTTATACGCGCATCAACCAACAAAGCGCAATCAGCGTGACCCTCGATGCATTACCCAATAGGGAGTTTAATGGAAAAATCGAAACCGTCGTTCCCATCAGCGATCCCAGCTCCCGCACATTTATCATGCTTGTAAAAATGGATGATAGTGAAACCCGGATGACACCGGGCATGTCGGTGCAAGGAAAGCTGCGCCTCAACACCGGCAGGCAGGGTGTCGTCATTTCCCGTGACGCACTGTTGCGTTACCCAGACGGCCGCGTTACGGTCTGGGTGGTTAAACCGGAAGCGCAGCCGCCGGCCGTGGCAGAACAACGGGTCAAAACGGGCCACAGCTTCGACAGCCAGATCACCATACTGGAAGGCATACAGGCCGGCGATGTTGTCGTGGTAAAGGGCAACGAATCCCTGCAGGAAGGCCAGCCAGTGCGCATCCAGGGATCAGAATAGCCAAAGAACGAATCAGGAGCCGCACACCATGTTCGACGCTATCATAAAACGCGGCACCCTGATGACCGTCTTTGTCCTGATTGTCAGCGTACTGGGCGTGATGGCGGCATTGCGCATCCCGGTGCAGATGATTCCTGACTTGGAGGTGCGCACCGTCACCGTGCGCACCTCCTGGCCCGGCGCGACACCGCAGGACATCGAAAAGGAAATCGTCATCGAACAGGAAGAATACCTGCGCAGCATCCCCGGCCTGCGGCGCATTATCTCCTCCTCTTCCTTTGGCAGGGCTTCGATCGAACTCGAGTTCCCATTCGGCATCGACCTCAACGAAACGTTGATCCACGTTAACAACGCCTTGTCACAAGTGCCGTCCTACCCGATCAACGTGAATGAACCGCGCATCTATGCGACCTCGTTTTCAAGCAACTCCTTCATGTATTTTCGGGTCGCACCGTTGAAAAACAATCCGAAGAGTCTCGACATGGCGCTGATGCAAGACTTTATCAACGACCATGTACGCACGCGCATGGAAACGGTTCCCGGCGTCTCGCTAGTGAATGTCTACGGCGGCGCCGAGCGCCAGATCCAGGTACTGCTCGACCCGGAACGCCTGTCCGAGCGCAACATTTCCATCGAGGATGTGCGCGTTGCGATCACCGATCGCAACCGCGATCTCTCCGGCGGTGAAATTGAATCGGGCAAACGCCGCTACCTGTTGCGCACCGTGGGCCGCTTCCAGGACTTGCAGGAACTGCGCAACCTGATCCTGGTGCGGCGCGGTGATTCCCTGATCCGCCTGGGCGATGTCGCCGAAGTGAACATCGACCACTTCGAGCTAAGCCGCATCTCCTACACCGACGGCGAACAAGTAATCGGCCTGTCGGTGCGACGTCAGGCGGGTTCCAATGTCATCGATATCAAAAATGCACTGATGCTGAAAATGGTGCAGATCAACAAGGACATCCTCGAACCGACCGGCATGGTCATGCGCCTAATCGCCGATGATGTCGGCTACGTCGAAGCCTCGATCCGGAATGTCTGGATCAACCTAGCCATCGGGGCGGTACTTGCCAGCCTGGTCATGTTCCTGTTCTTGCGCTCCGGCAGGGCAACGCTGGTGGGCGTGATAGGCATCCCCATCTGCACCATTGCCGGCTTCATCGGCCTGCTGGTAACCGAGCGCACTATCAACGTGATCTCGCTGGCGGGCATTGCGTTTGCCATCGGCATGACGCTGGATAACGGTATCGTGGTACTGGAAAGTATCGAGCAACAGCGCCGCAAGGGCATGGATCGACTGCGCGCGGCTATCGTCGGCGTGCAGCACGTGTGGCCCGCGGTACTTGCTTCCACGCTGACCACGGTGCTGGTATTCGTGCCCATCCTCTTTATAAGGGAGGAAGCAGGACAACTCTATTCCGACATTGCCATTGCGATCGCGGCATCCATCCTGACCTCGATGTTTGTTGCCATTGCCGTCATCCCGACCGCCACAGCACGGCTGGAGTTCGGTGCGGGCAATCAACGCATGGCCGTAAAATCCCGCCCACTGCGCGAGCGCGTGATCGGTCGCATCGACTGGTTGATCCAGGACAACCGGCACCGCACCGTCATCATCGCGGCCGTCGCACTTTTCAGCCTGGGTATCTTTATCTTTCTCACACCCGCCGCGGAGTATCTGCCGGAAGGTGAAGAACCCAAAACCTTTGCCTCCCTAACCTCTCCGCCCGGTTACAACATCGAGACCATGGCAACAATCGGTGAAGAACTGCTGGCGTACTTCCTGCCCTTTACCGAGCACGACCCGCAACAGTTCGACAACGGCGAGACCGAAGTCCCGGCACTAGCTTACATCAACATGAGCATCGAAGCACGGCGTGTGCGCATCATTTCGCAGCCCAAGGATCCCGCACACATCAAGCCGCTGATGGAGTCACTGCAGAATAAATACCAACAATACCCGGCTATGCGCGGATTCGTCACCCGAGGTTCTATCATCACCAGCAACTCCGGTGGCACCCGCAGCGTCAACCTGGATATATCCGGACCGACCCTTGCGGATATCTACGATACCGCGCTGGCCGCCTACCGCCGTGCGGAAGAAGTCTTCGATTCACCACGCCTGCGCGCCGACCCCTCCACCCTGTCATTGTCGCAACCCATGATCGAGATCAAACCGAAGTGGGCGCGGGCCAGTGAAGTCGGCATGACCACCCGGGACTTCGGCTATACAGTTGCCGCCCTCACCGACGGCGCATTCGTCGACGAATTCTACATGGATGACGACAAGATCGATATCTACCTGTACAGCAAGTCGGGTAAAAACGCCACGCTCGAAAGCCTGAATCAGATATCCGTCTACACACCGATCGGTGCGGTCGTGCCGCTGTCATCCATCGCCAGAATCGAGGAAACGGTCGACACCAACATCATTCGTCGTGTGAACAGCCAGCGCACGGTGACGCTGAACATCATTCCACCGGAAAAGATTGCACTGGAAACCGGCGTTGAAATCGTAAAACGCGATGTAGCGGATTTCCTGCGTGACACGGGTGCTGTACCGAGCAATATCAACATGACGATCTCGGGTGCCAGCAACCAACTGCAGGCAACACGCGAGGCACTGGCAGCCAATTACGGAGTTGCTATCATTATTATCTACCTGTTACTGGTCGCCATCTTCACACACTGGGGTTACCCCTTGCTGATCATGACCACGATCCCGCTGGGCGTTGCCGGGGGCATCCTGGGTTTATGGCTGTTCAATCTGTTCGGCGCCTGGCTGCGATTAATCGGTTTCAACACCATTCACCTGTCCTTCGACATGATCGCGATGCTGGGCTTCCTGATCCTAATGGGCACGGTTGTGAATAACCCGATCCTCATCGTGCACCGGGCAATGATGAACGTGCGCAAAGAACACATGGAAGCGATGGAAGCCGTACGCGATGCCGTCGACACGCGCCTGCGCCCGATCGCGATGTCAACCCTGACAACCGTGTGCGGACTGGCGCCGCTGGTGTTGCTGCCGGGTGAAGGAACAGAGCTTTACCGTGGTGTGGGTGTCATCGTTATGTTTGGACTGCTGGGCACGGCAGTTGTGAGCCTGACATTCCTGCCAGCTTTAACTGTGCTGGTGCTGAAGTTTGCACGGACTACATAACCAATCAACCTTACCCGTCATCGCGAACATCAGTGGGTTCGCGTTATAGGGCTCCAATCAGCCATCGAGTGAGGATTTTTACGGGCATATCGTTTTACCGCAGCCGGTGCACGCCGATCAGAGTTACCTTCGCGCAGTACCAGATTGACAGCACTGGGATTAGCCTTTGGACAGCCAATCTCAGCGGTTGTAATGAGTGATGGAGCATCAACCTGTATTCTGCATTCCAGCGGATATTCCGGTCATGGTGACCATCAGAGCCTGCTCAAGGCGTTGAGTGGGGTGGTTCCGGTCTCGGTGCAGCAGCTCTGCTTGCAGGAAGTGCAGTGGGTCCATGTACGGACTCCTTACGTCGATGGATTGTCTGAGCACAGGATTGCCGGCCAGCAATTGCTCGGACTGCTTGAGCTGAAGAACCATGTCCATGGCGGTGTGCAGGCGTTTGCGAAGACTGGAGCCCAGGGCTCGGAGTTCATCCGTGACGAGACGAGACTCGTAATACTCTGCAAGACCGGGGTCTGTTTTAGCCAGTACCATCTCCAGCATGTCGACGTAAGCCGTGAAAAAGGGCCACTCTGCATACATCTCGTGCAGGCGGGGTAGTTCACCGTTTTCGATCGCATTTCCCAGCGCACTGTCTGAACCGAGCCAGGCGGGCAGCATCAATCTGATCTGGGTCCAGGCGAAGATCCACGGAATGGCACGCAGGCTTTCTACCCCACCATCGGCGCGGCGTTTGGCAGGACGCGACCCCAATGGCAGTTTGGCCAGTTCCTGCTCCGGTGTGGCAGCGCGGAAGTAGGGCACAAAATTTGGATCCTGTCGTACGATGTTGCGATATTCCCTGAAACCGGATTGAGCCAGCGACTCCATCTGCTCGCGCCATTCTTCCCTTGGTGCCGGAGTAGGTGAAAGGGTTGCAGCCAGAACTGCACCAGTATAGAGTTCGAGGTTGCGCACGGCGATTTCGGGGATGCCGAATTTGAAGCGAATCACTTCCCCTTGCTCGGTGACCCGCAAGCTACGGTCAACTGAGCCCGGAGGTTGGGCAAGAATCGCCGTATGACTGGGGCCGCCACCACGCCCGACAGTGCCGCCACGACCATGGAAGAGGGTCAGATGTGTCCCATGTTCACGACAGATTTCAGTCAACGCTTCCTGAGCTTTAAACTGTCCCCAGACGGCCGCCAGCTGGCCTACATCTTTTGAAGAGTCGGAATAACCAATCATGACCTCTTGATGGCCATGTGTGTATTGTTTGTACCAATCCACTGAAAGCAGGGCATTTATGCAATCGCGGGAGTTCTCCAGATCGGCAAGGGTTTCGAACAATGGGACCACGCGCATGTCGTGTTTAGTGCCCATCTCGCGAAGCAAGAGTATGACCGAAAGAACATCCGATGGCTGGCCTGCCATGGAGATGACGTAAGACCCCAGTGCTGCCGGATCGGCGCTCGCTATCACCTTGCAGGTATCAAGTACTTCCTGTACCTCAGCCGAAGGTTGCCAGTCCATAGGAATCAGCGGTCGCTTGCTGTAGAGTTCCTTCAGCAAGAAGGCCTGACGACCTTTTTCGGTCCAGTTGGTGTAAGAGCCCAGGCCATAGAATTCAGACAATTCCTCGAATACCTGGGCGTGGCGATCGGAGTTTTGGCGAATATCCAGCTTAACCAGGGTCATACCAAAGCAGGCGATACGCCGAATAGTGTCCTCCAGAGGACCTTCCGCAATACGCTGCATACCACAGTCGAGCAAGGAACGGTGGCATAACATGAGCGGTTCAAGCAGTTGCTCCTTTTGCAGAATAAGGCCTTGCGGCTCGATAGCCTGACCGCCGAGCCTCTGTTCAATCCACTCTTTGGTGCGTCCCAATGCTTTTTTCAGCTTGCCCAGAACATAGCGATAGGGTTCGGTTGCCTCTGGGGATTGCTGGCGCAACTCATCGTTGCATTGATACATGGACAGTTCTGCACGAAGCTGGTCGACATCACGCATATACAGATCGGCGGCCATCCAGCGTGACAGCATCAGGACTTCTTCAGTAGTCTTGTGGGTGACGTTGGGGTTGCCATCCCTGTCCCCACCCATCCAGGATGCAAACCGTACTGGACTGCAGTCCAGGGGCAAGGGTTTGCCCAGAATAGCCTGCACCTGCTCATCCAGTTTGCGAAGAAATTGTGGGACAGCTGTCCACAGAGAGTTCTCGATAACGGCAAAGCCCCATTTAGCTTCATCAACGGGGGTAGGACGCTGTTTGCGAATTTCGTTGGTATGCCAGATCTGACTGATCAATCCGTTGAGACGATGCTGCCTGGGTTCGCCACGCTCGAGGCCACGCAGGCAATCGGTAATGGCGTTGTATTTCTGTATCAGGGTGCGTCGATTCGCTTCTGTGGGGTGAGCGGTGAGCACCAGTTCCACATTCATTTCTGTGAGGATTTCAAGAATCTTACCGTCATTGAGACCCCGGGATAGGAGGTGCTTGAGCAACTGCGCAAACGACTCAGTGGAAGCGATATCGCATACCTCCTTGGAGCGTCTGACACGGTGGTATTCTTCGGCAATATTGGCTAGATTCAGAAATTGGGTAAAAGCTCGTGCTACCGGTAAAACCTCGTCTTCATTCAGAGCGCCCAATTCCCTAAGCAACGCTTTGTGCTCTCCCTCTTCA
>JAAEPA010000431.1 GCA_024222475.1 Gammaproteobacteria bacterium
CGCCGACGCGTACCGACCAGCCGCTCTTCCTTGGTGTCCACCAAATCGTTAGTGGACACTTCCTTTGACATCACCATGCTCATGCAAACACTGTGACGCCAAATCAAAACCAGCGGAAGGCGGGGCTCACAAGACGCTTACGCCGGTTAGACTTTCTAGTCGTTTGATTTTCCCGAACAAGGGCACTCCCTCTCTCTCCGCCATCGATTACCTCTAAGATATCGTCGTTATTGAATCGCGCATGTCCTCGATCATCCGCACACGAAGCGGCGTTGTTCTCTCCTCCATGGGAACCTCCGATCTGACGATTGAGAAGGTCCCAATCGTCAGGCCGGATCGCCCGATCGGAGAAGTGAAACGGTGAGATCACCTCCCGAGCCTCGCAACAAGCGCCCTGCCGCGAGAGCGGCTTAGTCCTTGCGCACAGGCAAGACGTGGCGCGCCCAACCCATTAACGCCACATTCCTCGCTTGGCTACAAACGCCGGTGGCCTATGCCGAACATCTCATCGCGCCGACAGGCGCAAAACCGGCCGAGGCTCTAGTCGCCAATGGATTGTACCGCTCAAGTTGGGCTGCTAATTGAAGAACTGCGTTTATTGGGCGGGTGGAACAAAGGCCGGCGCGACAACCAAATTGTTGACCGAAGTCGTCGCCAATCTCAGCTTGTGTACCTCGACATAGGCCTCTGAGTTGTACCAATCGGTTAGCGCGGCTTCTTCTGACGGAAATTCGACGACCACGGTCCAGTTGCCTGCCCATTCTCCCTCAAGGTTTTCTACGGTTGGCGTGGCGACAAGAATCTTTCCGCCAGCACTCACAATAATTGGGACAACTCCGGCACCATATTCATCAAAGTATTTTTCGTGATCATCGATCTGAATCTGAGCGATCATATATACTGGATCGGCCATCGTTGCAGAGGCCATCGTTGTTGTTACGGCAGCAGCAAGCGCCAGTGTTTTAAGAATTTCCTGCATGTGTTAGTTCCTTTTTTTTGGAGGGTCAGTAGCTTACGTACCATTGAGTCTGGAAATTTGTTTGAACATCGAGCGGCGTGTACCCCGGCTTGGGACTATCCGTCGACGTGGTTCTCCACAAAAGATTCCAATCAACCGACATTCCCCGGATGACCGGTATCGAAGACTCAAATTGGGCGATTTCGGCTTTCCCTGCAAGGATGACAGGCGGCCGCGGCGCAAAAGACGCTCGGTATGAGCCCAGACGCCTGGCGGCAAGCCCGTGAATGGCGATTTTGGGGTGATCAAGACATAGCTCTCCCGTGGTTCTTGCTGGAACACATGACAAC
>JAAEPA010000432.1 GCA_024222475.1 Gammaproteobacteria bacterium
AACCTGGGAGTTATGTATTACCAGGGTCATGGTGTTGTTCAGAATTACATCCACGCCCACATGTGGTTGAGTATTGCAGAGGCAAATGGAGACGAAAACGCACGGAAAGATATCAAAAACGTAGAAGCAGTATTAGCGCCCGAACAATGGGAGAAGGCAAAAGAACTTGCTCACGAGTGCGTGGAAAAAGAGTACAAGGGCTGTTGAAGTACTCCGCCCGTAACTACTGCATTATCAGAGTTTATTAACGTCTCTTAAGGGTCCAGACTGTGTGAAAACTCTGATGCAGGTATAATCAGACTTTCCCACAGATGGATCATCGAATGAGCCGATTCATTAAAGGCGAGTCCCGCAGTCAGATCACTTTATTTCCCGAAGCCGTTGACGAATATATCGAGGAAGACAACCCGGTCAGGGTGATCGATGTGTTTGTTGATGACCTCGATCTGTCGACACTGGGTTTTAAAACAGTCCCCGCCGATACCGGCCGCCCGGCCTACCATCCTGGTGTGATGCTGAAGCTGTTTATCTACGGCTATTTCAATCGCGTCCAGTCATCGCGTCGCCTGGAGCGAGAAGCGGGTCGTAATGTGGAGTTGATGTGGCTACTGGGACGATTAACGCCTGACTTCAAGACGATTGCCGACTTTAGGAAGGACAATACCAAAGCGATCAGTCGGGTATGCCGAGAGTTTGTGTTGTTGTGCCGCAAGCTGGATTTGTTCGCTGATTCGCTGGTGGCGATCGATGGCAGCAAGTTCAAAGCAGTGAACAACCGAAACCGTAATTTCACGAAAGCCAAGATCAAAGCCCGACTCAAACAGATCGATGAAAGTATCAAGCGTTATCTGGGTCAGATCGCAAGTGCAGACCGGGTTGATGGGATCAGGGCCAAGGTAAAGAAGGAAGGCTTGAACGAGAAGATCTGCAAGCTCAAGCAGGAAGTTGAGCGACTCAATGAGACCGAACGGGAGCTGAAGGAGTCGCCCGATGGGCAGGTCTCGCTGACTGACCCGGATGCCCGCTCGATGGCGACCAGTGGTCGTGGTAGTGGGATGGTTGGCTATAATGCACAGGCGGCAGTTGATAGTAAACACCATTTGATTGTGACGCATGAAGTGACTAACCAGGGGCATGATCGGGCGCAGCTGTCGAACATGGCGGCACAAGCGAAGACGGTGTTAGATGTGGATGAGTTGACGGTGGTGGCCGACCGTGGCTACTACAGCGGTGAAGAAATCAAGACCTGCGAGGAAGCGGGCATCCGAACCTACTTGCCCAAAAATCAGACCTCCAGCAATCAGGCCAAAGGTTACTATGGTAAGCGAGATTTTATTTACCACCCACAAGACGATGAGTATGAATGCCCCGCCGGTGAACGGGCTATCTACCGGTTTACGCGCGAGGAAAAAGGTAAGCAAATCCGACGTTACTGGTCATCTGCCTGTGTGAGCTGTTCGATGAAGTCAAAATGTACGACAGGAAAAGAAAGACGCATCAGTCGCTGGGAACACGAGGCGATACTGGACACCGTCGAGACCCGACTCGAGCAGGCGCCTGAGATGATGAAGGTCAGACGATCAACGGTGGAACATCCATTCGGTACAATAAAGTACTGGATGGGGTCTACGCATTTCCAAATGAAGACATTAAAACACGTTAGCACGGAAATGAGTCTGCATGTGCTGGCCTACAATATGAAGCGAGTGATCAAAATCCTGGGAGCCAGACAGCTGATCGCGGCAATACAGGCGTAAGCCTGTATCTGCCCCAATATTCGGGTATATCAGAGGAATTCCTGGCGGTCTAAAAAGATGCCCATAATTTAGGTCACCGAGATTCGAGTGGTAGGAAAATCACCGTAGCAGGACGTATATTGGACGTGCGAGCATTCTGGAGCAAGTATCGATCACGATACCGGGTTATCACACAGCCTCGGTCGT
>JAAEPA010000433.1 GCA_024222475.1 Gammaproteobacteria bacterium
AGGCTTCAGGCCACGTTTCAGCACCTTTACATTGTAAAACTTCACCTAAGTTGTTTTTGATCATACCGATGTCGTAGCGGTCATCCAGTGTGTGGTATAAATCCAGACATTGTTCATAGCAATAAATTGCCTTGGACCAATTGCCCAGTCCGCGATAAATAAGCCCGAGGTCGTTCCAGGTAACCGCTTCCAGCCAGGGCTCATCGTGATCCAGACTCTTCAAGGCGGCTAGCGTGTCTAGAGCTTGTTGACAGTAGTCAATACCTTGAGACAAGTCAGCCTCACTAAACTCGCCCCGGGCGAAGCCTCTGTGAAGCGTCGCGGCCATATTCTTCCAAACCTTGACCTGTTCAACCCTGCGGTCCAGTTGGTCAAAGATTGACAAAGATTGCTCAAAGGCATTGAGGGCAGCCTGCCAACGACCCTGGTACTGATATCCAAATCCCAGGGAATTTAGAACTCGGCCATTTAGAACCGGTTCCAAATCTTTTTCGAGCAACGACTTGAGAAGACGTTCGCTTTCAGCAAAATCGTGATGGAATTCCATCGTAAAAATCCCTGTCAGGTAGATATGCCACAGTTGGCAGTCTGATTCCGGTTGGGCCAGTTGGTTCAAAGTTTGAAGTATATCTTGGCATTCATTTAATTTCTTTAACTGTAAGGCTTCAAAAAAATTATCAATTAATTGTTGGCACTGATTACTAATCATAAGCAACTTTTCCTGGAGAGAACTATGAGATATTTACATAAATTGCTGAAACTGTTCGCCCCTATTTTCCTGGCAACCAGCCTGGCCATACTACTTACGGGGTTGAGCTGGATTACTTTAGATGATTTTACCGCTAAATCGAGGGCAAAGCCAATTTTTTCTAAAATGGATGTGGCTGAACCGCCGATTTTTTCAACATCAGTTCTGAGGAAGGGCAATATCTCGTTAACGGTTACTGCGGCAAACCCCGTAGCCAATGCTTTCATTAATGCGATCCCAAGTTCGGATGGGACAGAGATTCATACCCTTGCCAACGGCATAATTTCTACCGGCAATCCTGTCTACTTCAATGTCGATCCCGGGGTCGGTGGGGGAGGTACCCGAGGCGCCCATGCGATGACCTTGTCCGGCACGACTTACCTGGCTACGGCTATTGGCTTTGCTGCCGGTCAGGATGGGAGCGGCGATATGAGCATCTCCACCACGGTTGGCAGCCAGATTATGGATACCGGGCCGCTTAAATTTGTACGAGCCCTGGTAGAAATTACCAAAGATAAAACGATTTCTGTTGATTACTTCACCTGGAGAATGCCCAATACATACACTTTCTCTATCAGCCGCGCCTACGTTCTGGCGATGTCTACCAACGCCTTACCCGGTGCGCTGCCCACTGGTTACAGCCAGGCCAGCTCACCCTATAATGTCACTGCCTCCGGTGCGGTGACCCAGAGCGATAAGATTATGACTTTAGACCTGGCCTACCAACAGCCGCTACCCAACAATAGCGACCCCCACACTCTGGCCGTGCTTGGCTGGGATGCTTTCAATGAAAAGTGGGACGTTCTGGGCGGCGAACTCTTTGTTAACTCCAATCTGGTCAATTTGATTACCCAACGTTTTCGCATCTATGCCCTGGTCACCACGCCCACCTGGCGCGACTCCTTCCAGGAGTACAGTCTGCCCGACAGTCTGCCCGGCATTTCAGATAGCGAAAATATAGAACGGGAGGTATTCGGCACCAATATCATCTTAACCACGACCCCCGGTACCGGCACCGCCACCTCGATCCCCATCACCCCCACAAACGCAACCAACTGGGGCACGCTCAACTTCAGCGCCACCATCACGCCTGGTACAGAGCTGGCGGTAGACCTGCTCGATGCCGGCGATAACGTGGTCATGGCCAACGTCAGCGCTGGGACCGACCTGTCCGGCCTATCCTTAAGCACCTATCCCACGCTCAAACTCCGGGCCACCCTGACCTCGACCACCGCCGAAAGCCCCAAGCTGCACGAGTGGCAGCTCAGTTGGGAACCAAAAGTGGAAAAAATTTACCTACCGCTCATACTCAAAAACCAGTCGTAGCTATACCGTCCGTTCGGGGCCGGTACTCGGTCATTTGTAGCAGCAGCTCTCACCGGAAACAACAGGCCACAATTGAGGAGTTAAAAATGAAACGGCAATACACTTTCCACCTGGCCCGACGAATTATATGGGCAATACTGTCTCTAGCCTTACTGCTCTATTTAAGATTTGATGACCCTACTCCCTCTGCTCGGGCCGACTTGGGTCCGGGAGTTATCCTGGTTGGCACAGAGATCATGGACACCCG
>JAAEPA010000434.1 GCA_024222475.1 Gammaproteobacteria bacterium
AGGATTGCCGGGCGACCGATAAAGGGCCACAACCTATGATATGCGAGATAGTTGTCACGAACCGTTCTGCGTGTTGTTGCTCACGTTATATTTTGGGAATTTTTGATTTTGGATATTTCGATCACAGTTGCCCGTTTTGGGGCAAGCGATGCTGAACGCATCACCGGCGTCAGCGCCATGTGCCAGCGCGATTTCCGCAGACATGGATATCTGCCACCCATAACAGGGCATGCCCGGTTTGACGTCTTTGGGCTGTCGGTGGTATTGGCAACACAAATGCTCTCGAAAGTCGAGCCAAACGTTCTGGAAGCTGTCTTGGGAAATATTGGGACGCTAATATCGTTCCGTGTCGGAGCAACCGATGCACCGGTGCTTGTGAAGCAGTTCGGGGCGGATACTCTCAACCCCCGTGACCTGGTCAACCTCCCGAACTATGAAATGTTCATCAAGCTGATGATCAATGGGAGGCAGAGCAAACCATTTTCTGCTCGTACATTTAAAATGTTGCGTGCCTAGTGCGTGCCTAAGAATTTGACAAGGTAGCCAAGTATTTGAAAAGATTGGCTGGGGAACCTGGATTCGAACCAGGACTAACGGAGTCAGAGTCCGTGGGTCTACCGTTAACCTATTCCCCAACAGCGCGTGTTGGCGCGGCGGCGTTATAGA
>JAAEPA010000435.1 GCA_024222475.1 Gammaproteobacteria bacterium
CGACCAAGATTGCGCCCGGTCATGTCTTCGATCATCCGCTGACGTAGCGACGTGGTCGGCGCATTGTTCTGGATATTCATGAGAAGCTCCTGTGTCGATCGAGGCAAAATCACCTCGACCAACACCACAGCTCTCTTCGCCGGCGAACGCCAACAGCCCCCGCCGATCGGCCCCTCTCACCGGAACACAGCCAACCTATCGCGAAGCGATTTAGTGCTCTGGCGCATCTCGGAAGTCGCTCAGCTCGTTTCGGATGTCCGGTCTCTAAGCCGAGGCGGATGTGGCACGGTCGTCCTGTGAACGTTGAAATGAAGAACATTGGCAACAAAAGAAAGCCCCACCCTTGTGACGGGTGGGGGAGTGGTCAGTATTCGCTGGCGAGCATGATCGTTAGAACGTGTTTTGTGACCGACGGGTCGGACGCGTCCGGCGAATGGGCTGACAGGTTGAGATCGTAGTAATCGATCTTGAAGAACAGCTTTTCGGCTTGGACGGTCAGAGCGCCGAAGTCGTGCTCGGCGTGGGGATCGTTGTCGGCGTGGAAGTCGTCGAACGCAGCGACGGCTTTGCTGGCTTCGGTAATGAAGTCCTGGCCAAGAGCCTGGACGCCGGCTGTGATCACGACGGTGCCATCCTTGCGCCTGCCGGCGCGAACGGCGTCGTTGAGTCGGCAGATTCGTTCGGTTTTGGTGAGCGGTGTCGACCGCCACTCCATGCCGGCCTCTTCCTCGCAGGCGAGGCAGAAGCTGTAGTCGAAGACCGCATCGAGCTGCCAGTCCTGCGCTTGGGTATCCCAGCACGCCCAAGCGTCGCGGACGATCCGTTCCGAGCCACAGGCGCTACAGGTCGGAAACTCGGCGGGCGCCTGATCGGGCTTTGATTGGACTTGGTCGACCTGGCCGGCTGAGGCCGGCGCTTTGGCGTTTGTCATACTGCTCTCCCTTCGCTGGCTGCGCCTGAGCCAATCTCCGGCGCACCCGACAAAGGGGGAGCGATCAATCCGACGCTATTTTACCATGTGTTTCAAGGATATGCGAAGAGTCGCACAATTTATCGGTTTCTGTGACGTCGATGCTGAAACATCAGGCGTCTCGTCTTAGGGTTGCGGTCAAAGCCTTCTGAAGTCTGACTCGTTCGCTCCACGGAGCCAACTGTCCATCCCATAAAAGAACTTCATGTACTCTTCGTTCGGCTCCGATAGGCTGAAGGCGAAAGTCCGACCGAGCGACGAAAGGCACGGGCGAAGCTCGTCGGGTTGCTGTACCCCAGCGCTGCGGAAATATGAGAGACGGACCGATTTGATCTGCTGAGCGCATTTCTTGCGTAAACCATACTCGTTGCTTCGATCTCAGAGCTAATGCTCGTCCCTTCTGAAGCTAGGCGTCGTGCCAGCTTGTCTTGCGACATCGAGACTAGAGTACTTGCATCCTGTGCGCTTAGGCGACCAGAGCCGAGATGGATGCGCAGGACCTCGCGAAACGCCGAACGGAAGTCCGTCGGGGGGGATAAGCCGTCATGTGCACGGCTTTCGGTCTTAGAGGATATTTGTAGCTCTGTATGCAACCACGCTGTCGGGAATTTTAGCTTGAAGCCCATGCGGTCACCCCGGAAAGCGCGGAAAATATCGAACTCGGGGGGCAGCACGTCAGGATCGCTAACAACGATGGATATTCGGCTCGGATCGAACTCGCTACCAAGACCCCGCCTGAGAATAGTTACCGATAGGGATAGCATGAAAGCATCGTTTTGTGCGGGCACTATGCTTGGTTTGAAAACCCGATTTTCGCCGAAGATGCATTCTGTGCCGCTGACATTCAGATAAGAAGAAACAGAAGTCGCCACCTTGTTTGCGCGGTCAACAAAGATTGAGAGATAGTCTCCAAGAGATCGGGCGTTTAATTCGGCATATTGCAGGATCGGCCAGCCGGAAATATCGAACTTCTGGCCAACCTTCGCGGCGAAGAAGGGGTCGTCAGCGGCTTGAGCAGCATTCTCAAGAAATTGATGAACAATCATGGCATGGACGGCAGCCACTGGCTCATCGAGCATCTCTTTAGAAAGGCCGACGGACGCCAGAACGTCATTTGTATCCACGCCGCGACGGCTTAGCTCACTACAAAAGGGCTCAAGCAAACTTAGCTGAATGAGCGGCATTCTCGGGCCTGGCATTTGCCACCTCCGGAGCATTTCAAGAGCGAGCACTGAACATTTCGGCGCAGAATTCTGCAATTTTCACCATGAAATGTTCGGACGCAACTAGCAAAACCTGATATCGGCATCTGGCTAGGTTAATGGACATTGGACGCGACCCACGATCCGCCAAGGAGCTAACTATGACTATCCGATCCATCATCACCGCCACTCTCTGCGTTCTTATGTTCGCTTGAGCGGATACCCATGGGACGGATGGGGACGCCCGATGAGGTTGGCAGTATCGCCGCGTTTCTTTGCTCGAGGCACGCGGGCATTCATTAGCGGAGCCCTGATCAAAGTTGATGGAGCGATGAGTTTGAGCGTCTAGCCCATTCAGGCCGTGCTAAGCACTGCGTATCTAGGAGAATATTCAGAGAAAGTGAATCATGTCCAGCAGCAACCCCATATCAGAATACTTCTCCACGTCACTCAAGGGACAATCAATGAGCTAAGTCTTACATTGATCCATACTTGGACAATGGGCAATGACCCGACGATCCGTCTACATGTTTATTAGTTAATCACTCATCCAATAACTCATACCATTGGGGAATAGGAAATGAAAAAGAACACATTGCTACTAAATACAGTGCTTTCGGCATTGATAACAATGATTACAGCATCGCCATCTCTGATGGCGGCTGACGATGCTGATCAAACAGCACCACCTGAAGAAAACAAGACAGCGCAGGTTCTTATTACTAACGTCAATATCTTTGATGGTAATAGTGAAATATTGGTTCAAGGGCAGGATGTCCTTATTGAAGGCAAATTGATTAAGAAGATTGGCCAGAGTCTAGAATTGGAGAACAAAGGGTTGGTGATTGACGGCGGTGGTCGAACCATGACCCCCGGTCTCATCGACATGCACCAGCATTTGATGCTGGGTGGTCCGGATGGACTGTTCTCGACAGGAGAAAGTATCGATTTTGCCACCACAGGAGCCATTGCTGCTCAGAACATGTATGCGCATCTTTTGATGAAAGGTATCACTACCGTTAGAGATATCGGAGGTAATTCTCTAGGTCTCGCCAAAGGCGTGAGAATGGGTTGGATGACAGGACCCCGGATATACTCGGCCGGTCCTCCGATTGGACCGCTGGGCGGCCATGGTGACGTCGGCGGCTGGAATCAGCACCTCAGTCAGGATGAATCGGTGTTGATGGGTAACCTGGCAACCACCAGTACAGTAGACGAAGTCATCAAGCAGGCACGCTGGAACTTTCGTAAAGGTGCGGCTTTTCTAAAAGTCATGCCAGGTGGCGGCGTATCAACAGAATTTGACCCCCTTGAAGTCATCAGCCTTACTTTGGATGAGATGAAGGCCGCCGTCGCAATCGCCGAAGACAATAAAACTTATGTTGCTGCTCATGCCTACCGTGACGACGCAGTCAACCGCGCCATCGACGCAGGTGTGAAGGTCATAGAGCATAACTTCCTGGTCTCTGAAGAGACAATACAGCGTATGGCAAAAGAAGATATCATACTCTCGTTGCAAGGCTACATGGCCGGTGTTGCCTTTGCACATCCGGAGAATGTGCCGTGGTATACACCCGAACAGATTCGCAAGGCCAAGTCGGTTCATACCGGTACGCTGCAAATGATAAAATGGGCGCGCAAGCACAAACTATTTATTATCAGTGGTTCCGACATGTTCGCCGAACAATGGCCCATAACAAAAAGGAATATTACTATTGAAGTGGAATTGTTCGAGTTTACATCGGTTGAGGCTTTGCGCCATGCAACTGGGAATGCAGGAAAAGTTCTAGAGATGTCGGGTCCAGCGAGAAATCCTTATCGCGACGGACCGTTGGGTGTAATACAGGAAGGTGCTTACGCCGATATCCTACTTTGGGACGGTGACCCAACTCAGGACATCATGATTATCGAGGATGAGGATAAGTTGGATGTCATCATGAAAGACGGGGAAATATTTAAAAATACAATTGTCGATGTAACAGATCCTGCTTACCGACCGTCTCCTGAAATGAGGATAATGCCCGACAAGGTCTTCCAGCGCGGTAATTCTCTCTGACTGTTCTTGATAAAACTCAGGGCGCAATTGCGCCCTGAGTTTTATCGATTGAGCTGCGTGGCCGGATAGTGTTGCAATGGACGATAGGCGGAATTGATTAGCGGAGCCCTTATCAAAAGGGGATGGGGCAACGAGCCTGAGCGCCTAGTCCATTCAATCGTGACAATTACCGGTTCGAAATGTCGTTTGCAGGCGCCCAAGACAAAGATCCTCACCAAACGCTTTTCATCAATGTTCACGTTTTTTATGGCTTGAACGAGGAAAGGCTTGAGAACGCGAATGTTTTGGTCGATGGCAATTTGATAAAGGAGGTCTCAGCCGGTACGAACGCACCTGGCGCAAGCGTGATCGACGGTGGCGGGCGCACCTTGATGCCAGGCATTATAGAGGCGCATGGGCACCCGGGCCTGCCTGTACCCCCGTCGCAGATGATCGGCGATGTCGACTGGATGCTTATCGGTGCGGCAGCGGTCGAGGACGCGAAGACATACATAGATCATGGCTGGACGACAGTGCGTGACACTGGCGGGCCGTCATACGGGATCAAGAAAGCAATAGATGAAGGCCTTGTTCCCGGTCCGCGCATATATCCGTCGGGTATGATGATCTCCCAGACGAGCGGCCACGGGGATTTCCGGCGCTATGCCGATTCCCACCCGAACTCGACGTCTGAGCTGCCGTTCTGGAACAAGTATTTCGCTCACATAGCGGACGGGCTGCCCGAAGTTCGGCGCGCGGTTCGAGAGGAACTACGCAAGGGGGCTGTCCACATCAAATTGATGGCCGGCGGGGGCGTGACCTCGCTCTTCGATCCGCTCCATACTACACAGTATTCGTTGGAGGAAATGCAGGCTGCGGTAGAGGCCGCCGAGGACTGGGGCACCTATGTCATGGTCCATGCCTACACCGACCGGGCCGTCTCAAGGGCTGTCGAGGCAGGTGTGAAGGCAATCGAGCATGGCCAGCTTGCGACCGAGGACACAGCGAAGCTTATGGCCGAGAACGGCGTCTGGCTCTCAACGCAGGCATGGGCGGCGGCCTCGGATACGGCTGGCGAATTGATGGAGGCCGAGGGGCCGATTACGTACGGGAAATGGCAGACAGTCAATGAGGGCTTCGAGGCCTCGCTGCGATATGCCGAGCAATACGGGATCAAGGTGGCCTTCGGAACCGATATGTGGGGTGACGCGACGCCCAATATCGCCCAAGAGTTCATCGCTCGTCAGCCCTACTTCAGCAATATCGATATTCTTCGTCAGGCTACCTCTATCAACGGTGAGTTGATGCAGCTTACTGGTTCTCTAAACCCCTATCCCGAAGGTCCTCTTGGGGTAATCCAGCCGGGCGCCTATGCGGACATCTTGCTAATCGACGGCAATCCGATCGAAGATCTGGAGATCATGACATATACCGACCGCGTCGATCTGGTGATGAAAGATGGCGTGATCTACAAAAATACAGTCGAGTAGGCATAGAAGGGCAAGGCCATGTTAGGCTTGGCCTGAACATCCCAGCGGCAAAGCTCAGGCACAAACCGCCGTGTAAGGGGCAGTTAATGGCGCTTCGCTGCCGCCTGAGACCCGTTTTGCGAATGTTGGCTTCTGCCGACAACAGACATCGCGAGCTTTGCCTCATTGTCGAGGGTGCACGTAAAGGTAGGTGAGCAAAAACGGTCGTTTGAGTCCGATATTTCACCCACAACCATAGTGCGAAATCTATTGCGGGGGGGTGATGCCGAAATCGGCGGGTTCGTCGGCAACGCGGACATAGCTACCGCTGGGTTTCCGCGCAACTATCCAGCATGCGTCATCGGCTGAACGGCAAAAAGGTGCCAGTAGGCGACATCGATATGAAGTTGTGACACTCTACAATTCTACGATCACGCCTCGGCTCAGTGAGAAGGTTTCAAGACAATGAGCATATCCAAGAATTGGTTCAGACGCGCCGTTGTCTTGATGGTGTTTGCCCATTCCGGCCCATCCGGCCACCTATTCCGGTGACATCCGGCCACTGATTCCGGAGTATCCGGCCACTTGGGCTCGGCACCGTTGGGTGATGTCGTTGATGTCAGCGTTTGTCCCTTTCGTCAAGCACGGCGCAGGCC
>JAAEPA010000436.1 GCA_024222475.1 Gammaproteobacteria bacterium
GCACGCAGACTGGCGGACGAGGTCATCTTCCTGCACCACGGGCGCCTCTTGGAGCACACCCCGGCTCCCCTGTTCTTTGATCAACCGGCATCGAAAGAGGCCCGCGACTATATCGCTGGGAAGCTCATTTTATGACCTACCCCGGATATTTCATGAATTTACACGATGATCGCGTAGAGATTTGCTTTCACAAGCGATTTTGCGAAGGAGCGGCGTATCCACGATTACGGCTGACTGAGAAAATTTTCTTGTGAAAACAAGGATCAAGCGAGGGCGTGTATAATTTATGAAATATCCGGGCTACATCAGGCTCAAAAAATAGAGGGTCTTTGAATGCTTAGAAATATTCTCTCACCTGCGGTGACAATCGTATTGTTTATCAGCTTATTCGCTGCATCGGTATTCGCTACGGAGAAAACCATTATTCTGCAGTCCACAACATCCACGGCCAATTCCGGCCTCTACGACCACATCTTACCCATATTCACTGAAAAAACCGGCATCAGGGTGCACGTAGTCGCTGTTGGGACGGGCCAAGCCATTAAAAACGCCATGAACGGTGACGGCGATGTACTACTCGTTCACGCCAAATCGGCAGAACAGAAATTCGTTGCCGACGGTTTTGGAGTAGAACGTTTTGACCTGATGTACAACGACTTTATGATCGTCGGCCCACCCGCGGATCCCGCGAAGATCGGTGGGATGAAAAATGCCTCTGCTGCACTTGCCAGAATCTCAATTACCAAGTCGGTCTTTGCCTCACGCGGCGACAACTCGGGCACGCATAAAAAGGAGCGTTATCTCTGGTCAGTTACCGGAGTTGATCTAAGCACCGAAAGTGGTACCTGGTATCGTGAAACCGGTTCCGGCATGGGGGCAACCCTGAATACGGCCATTGGCATGAATGCCTATACCCTAACGGATCGTGGAACCTGGATCAGTTTCAAGAATAAAAGCGCCCATCAGATCTTGGTGGAAGGAGGCCACGACCTCTTGAATCAGTACGGCATTACGCTGATCAATCCGCATAGACACCCGAAGACGCATGCCAAAGCAGGCCAGACCTTCATCAACTGGATACTCAGCGACCAAGGACAGAACGCCATAGCAAACTACAAGCTAGTTGGACAGCAGTTGTTCTTCCCTA
>JAAEPA010000437.1 GCA_024222475.1 Gammaproteobacteria bacterium
ACCCTTGCCTTCGCCTACATGTTCCCTTCTCCCTAGGGCCATGGCTGGACTTGCACCAGCTAGCCGGCTAGCATGCCGATCACACAACCAAGAAAACCCGCATCATCAAACCGGCCAAGATAATTGACGCGGACCGGACAAAGTAATTGACATCAGACAGCGTGCGACCGCAGGACTAGCGGTAGTTAATTCAAGGGAGCACAACAACGCAGATGGCCGCTAATCGCCTCGCCCGAAGGGAGCCCCCCAAATGCACCACTGCGGCGTTGCGGTCCTTGAAAAGGGCCATGTGCCATTCCCTGCGGACCGCGCCTTGCATTGACGCATTTGGGGGGCTCTGCACCCATCAATACTATGTTGGTAGGCCACTAGTGACGGTGGGTCCCGATAACGTCGTTCAGGCGCCTACTAATCCTGCAAAAGCGTTTCGTATAGACTGCTGGTCTCGGTTGAGGGGGCAGATTGTTGATTTGCTGCAAGGATTTCCTTGCAACGACGGTAGGTGGCCATGGCCTCGGGGCGTCTACCCAGGGCCAAGTAACAACGCATCAGGCCCAGGTATAGCCCTTCCGCCAGGCGCTCCACTTCCACGGCGCTTTGGTAACATGCGATCGCTTCCTGTAAATGGCCTGAGCGCTCCAAGTAGGTACCTAATCTGCTGAGAGAATGTAAAAACCTAGCTCGCAACCGCTCGCGAGTGGACACGGCACTCGCAATTTCACTTTCCGCAGCCAAAAACGGCCCCTGATACAATTTGAGGATTTGGTGGGTCATCGTCACACATTGCCCTGCGGAAGGCTTGGATTTGGCTTGCGACATAGCCTCACTCGAGCTTTTTACCAGCCGTTCGAAGGCCCATGCATCGACCCAGCAAACCTGGGTATTGAGTATCAGTCGCCCCTCTTGAACTAATAACAGCTGATCCTCTCTGAGTAGGCGCCGAAGTCGATGTAATGTGGTGGCGAAGGAGCGATGTGCGCTATCGCCCTCTGCATCCGGCCAGAGCTGGTCGGCGAGCTGAGATATCGCGATCCCCCGGTCACCAAAGGCAATGATGAGTTTGAGTAGTTCCAGGGGTTTGCGCTGGGCCTTGCGTCTAGAGACCAGTCTTTCACCATTGATCCAGACTGAGAAAGACCCCAGGGTATAGACCTTGGCTCGCCAGGGCCAGGCCTCCAAGGTCCCGAGAGCGTCGGGCGGTGGCTGCAGTTCGCGCTTGCCTATAAGGTTTTTGACATAGTCCGTCTCGATGCCCGCTTCCAGTGCCTCGGCGCACAACCGGACCACCGCCTCGGGCTTGAAAAAAGGGAAATTGATATAGTGCTCTTCACGTCCCAACCGCAGGGCCCAGCGCAGGCATTTCAGGCACCGGACCCGATTGCCGCGCTCCAGAGCAAACTGAGCCAGCATCAGGGCAAGCATGCATTCGCCGAATTTACTGCGCATGCGCCGCACCCAGGGCCGCACGCTCGCCAGGCTACGCCAGGCTGCGGCGAGATCACCCTGACTGGCGTGGATCTGGGCCAGGCCCAGATAACCCAAACCTTGGGTGTGTAAGTCGGCCTGCTTTGCATGCCGAATGGCCAATTGCATATGCTCCAATGCCTCCGGCAACCGGCCCGAAAGCCAGGCCTCCCAGGCGAGTATGTAGTTATAATGGCCGACTTCATGACCGCGCCTGAAATTCAGTGCCTTTACCGCGTTTGCCAATGCTTCGCGTCCCTTCTCACAGTATCCCGCTGTCAGATAAACATATGCAGAGAAGAGATGTAGCGTAACATCGTAGAGGTGAATGCCGTGTTTTCGAGCTATGGAAAGAGCGGCCTCCAAATTACCCAAACAGCGTTCTCCAGAGCCTTCCATCCAAAAGATATAGGCGGACTGGTAGATAAGCCAGGCACATAGGTTGACCGGTGCCACCTCGGGATGATCGACGATCGAGCGTATGAAATCCAATACTCGCGTGGCATGCCCTCGCTTGCCAATAAAATTGACATAATAATAAATTAGTATATCCGCCACTCTAAGGCGCAGATCTGGTGCGAGGTCTTCTTCCAGAAGCTGTAGTACACGATGCTCCCATTCACCGAACTCGGGATGGTCTGGCCAAACCACCAACAATGCACTGAAGACACCAAATTCCACCCGCGCCTTGATTTCCGACGATGCTAATGATTGATAGTGAGGACGCAAGACCTCGAATTCCGCGAACCAGTCATGCAGCGGCCGAAAATCGCCCAACTCGAACCAATAGCTGTCCACCACGGCCGCCCAGCTCAGACAGGCCCCGGCTGAATCGCCGATCTCTTTGAATACTCTATACGCTCCCTGGAAACAACCACGCGCATCGGCCGGGTTGAAAAAGAGCTTGCTATGACCCAACCAGAACATCAACCAGGGGTTCTGCTCCAGGATCTCCTCAGGGATACCGTGCAGCCACATCTGCAGCGTCTGTAAACGCCCCTGCCTCAGCAAACCCTCGGCCTGTTGACTCACGAGACCGGCCAGAGTCTGCCAATCCCTCAATTCCTTCAGCAACTCGACCGCGGCCGTATGACTGCCCGCTTCGGCCAGCACCGAGGCCGCACGTCGTTGAACGCTCCTCCACTGCTCGTTGGAAACGGTCTCGTGGGCGTATTGGAGCAGGAATTCGCGAAACAGGGCGTGGTATTGATACACCGGTTCGGCACCGACGCTACGGTAGGTGAAAAAGTTATGGCGGCTGAGGTCTTCCAGGATCTTTTCCGGCTGCGCCATGTCGGTGAGCCTGCGGACCATGGGCACGGTCATTTCAGGCAGCAAGGCAGTGGTTCGCAGAAAAGCCCTGGTCTGTTCGTTGGTCAGCCGAACCACCTCGCTGGCAAAATAGTCGAACAACATCTCCGTGATCCGGCAGCTCGGCTCACCCTTCTCGAGCTGCGGCAACAACAGCACAAAACCGGCTACCCAACCCTGGACGCAGGTGTTGAGTTGTTGAACCTTCTGCTCGGAGAAGTCATTGTGGTAACGCGTTTTCGCTATCGCAATGGCCTCTGCATCAGTCAGCATCAGTTCTTCTATACCGATGACAGCGATCTGTTCGCTGATCAATGCCTTGACCAATGGTGGCGATGGACGTTCACGGCTGGCGACAAAGATCCGAACACCTTGGGGTGCCTCAGAGATCGCGATGCGCAAGACATCATAAAAAGAAGCCTCGCGCTGCACGAGTTGAACGTTGTCGAATACGATTACAAACGGTGTTCCAGCACCCTGATACAGTTCACGGAACCAGCGTCGAGTAAAGGTGGGAACATCGGCGAAATATTCAGGTGTCAGCAGCGGCGACAACCGTCCAATGTGGGTCTCCGCGGCCATGCCGAGATAGGTGAAAAAGCTGGCCAGATCCGCGTCGGCTTCATCGACTTGGTACCAAAGACATGGCATGTCCTTGGTATCCAAATAGTTGACGAGATGGGTGGTCTTGCCATAACCGGCGGCTGCGGTGATCCAAGTGCAGGTGCTAGAAGACAGCTGATCACATCGCCGGATCAAATGCTCTCGATGAACAATACGCCCTACTCGGGGACGGCTTAATTTGGCGAGACCTGGATGAGGGGGGTGGTTGAAACGACTCTTCTGTGCCATAACCTTCTCCTACGGTTAGATTCGGACAGAACATTCCTCCTCAGCCAGCCGGAGGGATTGTCGTAATTGCTATCAGTATCAATCACTCAAGCAAGATCTTCGAACGGAACTTGCGCTGCTTCTATGAAGTATCTTGGCAGCGCTTATAAAGCAGCTTATTATTAATGAGACTAGCACATCCCTCCATATATATCCTGTGGAAGCCCGTAATTTAATTGGTCCCTTAAATCCCAGGCTCATCAGGCTTAATCCTGATGCTTTTATTAGGTTGGCGCGGACATTGCCTAGCAATATAGACCACATTGCGGCGGAGCATCGATGTTAGCGCAACTCTCAGTACTGGATCTGATCGGTAATTCCTCACTTCAGGATACTCCTGTAGTTGCTGCTGCCGATGATCTTGATGAGATGACATCCATTGCCGACCCCTCTCTTTTTTTGCAGTATCTGGTCGACCTCCAGGACCAGATGCCTCATCCCGCGAAACAGGCTAGGCAGCTGCCAGAAATAGAAATTCAGCAGCTGGTTTTGCCGCAGGTAACGAACGAATCAATCCTCAATATTGGCGGCAAGGAGTTGCCGCTCGGCGGCAACCGATTTCCGTCCCCGGCATTAGTCCCGCTAGTCAAGACGGTCGAATTGCCGAATACCCAAGTGGTTGGCGCCGCGCCTTTACCGGTGGTAAATAACGATTCAGCGACAATACAGCTGCGTGAATTTACCCTCGACCTACATTCGAGTCCGCCGCGTATGGAGCAGGCGTTGGGGAATCGGGTGGTATGGATGGTGGGCCAAAATGTGCAGGTAGCAGAGTTGCAGATACACCCA
>JAAEPA010000438.1 GCA_024222475.1 Gammaproteobacteria bacterium
GCGAACTCGACCGTATAATTCCACTCGCTTCAACCCCGCCCTCCGATAAAACGGAAAGCTTAGCAGGACGGAAAAACTATCCCGTCTGCGGCAAAAACATAATGCCGCTCAGTGGTGCACTATCCCACCGGCGTTCTCAGTCTGATCTGCGTCCATTTTGACCTAGCGCTTGGCTACGGAGGGTGGAGAGAGAAACCACTACGGGAGCTCGTGGACTGGGTTGAACACGGCCGACGGGCCGTAAAGGAGGCTCGCCTTGTCGAATAGATCTGTGCCGTTAAGGTGGGATCCTTACCACCTCCACCACGAAAAGGGCGTTGACGAGTTTTGGGAAGGTCATCTCGGCACAAAAAACCGAGATGTTTTGTTCATATGTGGCCGCGGATTTGACGTGCGAGCAGTAGATGCCTGCCAGCGAATACGCGGTGCAGGAGGAAATGGACGACGCGATCTGGTCATACTTCACTTTGATGACGGACTGCCAGAATCTGATGAACGTGCACAGATGACAGCTGCAAATGAAACACTTTTTGCGGAGTTATTCTCCGATGGCGATATTACACGCCGCCCAATCAAACTGGGAGTGTCTGGTCAACGAAGCGCTACATCGCGGAGCACCGGTGCTGCGATTGGCACCGCTGAACTGTTCAGTAAGTATGATGATGTGGTCGTCGACATCAGCGCAATGCCTAGAATGATTGCAATGTCCACGATTGCGAAGCTGATTCGACTGCTTGATGACCTGGAAACCAATGAAAGCAAACGGGTCAATTTGCATGTTACGACCGCAGAGAGCCCTGAAGCGGATCGAAACCATTCGGGCGGTAGCCTTAGCGATACAGTAACAACGGTGGTTGGCTTTTCTGGCAGGTTGAACAGCGAGGTAAGTGAGCACATTCCTAGAGTTTGGTTTCCCATACTTGGTGAAGGCCAAGAGGCTCGCTTGACACTCATTCGTGAAGAATTGAGACCTGATGAGATTTGTCCTGTAATTCCTTTTCCATCTCGAGAGCCCAGACGTGGAGATGAAATTGTAGCGAGCTATAGGCAAATCTTGTTCGATTCCTTTCAGGTCGAACCGCGAAACATTCTATACGCCTGTGAATTCAATCCTTTTGAGGCATACAAACAGATATTTTTGGCTATCGATCGATACCGAGATGCCCTGAGTGGGCTGGGCGGCTGCAAAGCCTTCGTTTCTCCTCTATCTTCGAAGCTATTGTCTGTTGGTGCGTTATTGGCGTGCTACGATCATGCTATGTCAGCCGGATCGAGTGATACCCTAGCAGTGGGAATTCCTTACGTGGAAACTTCAACTTATGGCTCGCCAAATCAAACAGAATCTGAAGAAAGAGAGGTGTATTCGATGTGGATACGAGGGGAATGGGAACATTGAACAAGCTTGATTTAAGAATAGATTCTGCGTCGGGAAGCCCGAGTTGCATCGGAGCCGGTTTTATTGCTTTAGATATTGTTCAAGGTCGACGTGGTGATTTTGCCGCGGTTGGTGGTTCTTGCGGAAATGTAGTGTCGATTCTCAAATGGCTGGGCTGGTGCACTGCGCCAGCAGGTCGATTAGGAGCGGATGCTGCTGGTCTGTTTGTCAGAAGCGAATTTTCTGATGAGGGAGTTAATACTGAGTTTATCGAACTCGCAGATCGCGTCGCGACGCCAATTGTCATTCAGAAATTTGTAGACTCGAAATCAGGAGACAGATCGCATAGATTCTCGCTGTCTTGCCCGGACTGCGGAGGGTGGCTTCCGCGGTATCGGCCGATGACCATAAAATCTGCCGAGGCCGTTTCTGAGGCAGCTACTGACCCCAAGGCATTCTACTTTGACCGAGTTTCTCCTTCTTGTTTAAGGTTGGCTAACTGGGCTCAAGACCGTGGAGCGCTTGTAGTTTTCGAACCCTCATCGGTCGGAGATGATCGCGCATTTCAGAAAGCTGTCGACCTTTGCCATGTGTTGAAATTCTCCCATGAACGATTGGGACATATCCCAGACCTCGCCAACGCAGTGGCACCGAGAATTGTGATTGAAACGTTAGGCGAAGATGGAATTCGGGCGCGTTGGCGTGGTCGATGGAGCAGCCTAAATGCATTTCGTGCTCCAATGTTTGTAGATGCCGCCGGCTCGGGAGATTGGTTCAGCGCTGGTTTGATCCATAAATTGGGGCGGAGTGGATCAGCAGGGCTTGCCGATTTGCGAAAGTCAGATTTGGAGCGAGCGCTCAGGTTCGGTAGCGCACTAGCCGCAGTGAATTGTGGCTTCGAAGGTGCCAGGGGTGGAATGCTTGCTATATCCAAAAAGCAGTTCAACAGAGCAATGATTGCTCTGGAGGGTGACCCAAATCCAGATGATTTCGACTGGAAGACCTCTGATCCGAAGAAGCAAGTTGTTCCAACCGAACTTTGTAACACCTGTTCGACCCAAGCCGACGATCAGAAGAAGAGTGCGTCTGGCGCACCGTGATGTAGGTCACTTGCTGCAAACAAATTGAATTCTGCCTACTATGAGTGCGACAAGTTAGTTGGACCACTATGCCACCGTTTGGAACAGTGCATGCTGACAGCGTTGGTTGCGAGCCCCCGCAACCAACGCTGTCAGCACTTCAAAATTTTATAGCTGTCTCTATGCCTTGCGAACTTCAGTCCTGTCCGAATTGTAAAATGTCTTGTAGCTGGGCACTTTGTCCACAGCACATATTTGAACCAAATTAGATTTCAAATGGTACCCATATGGTACCCAACTTAATCTTGGCAATTGATCTAAAATTCAAAAAAACCCGCATCCTATTGGAAAAGCAGGTTATTATTTGGTTATGGGGGTAGGATTTGAACCTACGACCTTCAGGTTATCAGCCTGACTGTTTTCCATGTCGGCAGTTCTGCCTGCGAAATTGAGTTTGATTCTCGCTATTCCGCATACTGGCAATTTTCCGGACTCCCAGCCAATCGAATTGGCACCGTTCTGCCCTCATCTGTACACACTCAATCGGATTGTGTTCACATGTCAGTTCGACAACTCAATACCACGGCCGCATGTCTGGATAGAATTCGATAGTCTCGACGGGATCCAACGCATTTCCGCTTCTTCAAGGTGGATTTCAGTAAGCGGGTAAGTGCGGACTGATTGGCACAGCACATCCGCATCCAGGTAAAAGGGGATGCGGAGCCGGCTTTTGTATCATGTGTCGCACAACATTTTTTTACGACGTGACGGTTCTGTTGAGCCATATTTTCGGCACTCGAGCCGAATTTTGGCATCCAGCCTGGTGTGGTAGAATTCATGCAATGAGTGAACTCACACGCGTCATCGAGAAGGAAAAACGCGCCGCACTTGATGACATTCGATTTTACAATCGGTGGACGATCATAAACTGCACAATTTTTGTCGTTGTCCTTGCGATTGCTTTGCTTAGCTGAAGACAAATATTGCCAATTTATATATTGATTTATTACTAGTACATTTGAGGTGCAGGCAACACAAATACAGTATTAAGTTCCATAATACATATTACGCGAACTTATTATTTCAATAACTCTACAATAATACCAGCAGTGTCAATGGAGCCTGCAAGTTCCAACAGACCGTAGCTAGAGAGTATTATTCCGGCCAGAAAGTACCTCAAACCACGGCCATATTTGTCGTAGGTGTAGCTGCCTTTTTCACCGAGTGCTGGGCTGTTGTCTTTCCACATTGTCTTCCTCAATGTGTCTAAGTAACCGCTCTCGAACAAAATACGACCACCAAATACTGTGAAGCAAACGCCAGATAAGAATATGAACAGTGGAAACCACATACATTATTAGATTAGCATATTAATCGTTTTCATCATCGTCCTCTGGTTCTCCTGCCAGCTCAGGTTTGTCGGTTGTTTCGCCTTCATTCACACTCAACTGTTCGTCACTTGCAAAGCTGTCCAACAGTTTTATCGCCAGCATAGCGAAATCGAAACCAAGTGCAGTCGACGCCCCCTTTATTTGGCTGCCGGCAGCCAAAGTGACGACGTCGAAGCCAACTTTGAAATCAGCCGTAGCACGATCGCTGTCTGTAAATTGTTCAGGATACTGATTGTGAACGAGATCTCTTTCGTACACATCTATGGACAGCTCAGCCAGGCTGGCGACCAGGAAGATTCCGGCAAAAACGATCACCGGAACAGCTTCCCCAGATGGGTCGTTGAACCTGACTGGATTGTTGAGAGCGTAAGCGTAAGAATTGTGCATCTGCGGGTTCTTCATGAAGACGTCAGACGGCCCTCCAATAGCATCCTCAATTTCGGTGGTATCGCCGAAGGATAAGCTGACTGGATCTTGCGAACTGAACCGACCGCTATCCCCCGCATAGTACCTAGCCCCCATGTAGGTCAGATCTGTCTCAGCATCGAAGTCATGACCAGTGAATCGTTTGGTCTGATCAATGTCGCCGGCGCCATCAATTCGATCAGCACCATACGGATAGTAGGCCAGAAGTTCCTCTGTCTCCCCTATTCCGTCGGTCATCACATTGGTTGAGCCGAGGTGATCCAGATGAGCAAAATAGGTCAGTGCTCCTGCCCTAGATCCGTCGATCGACGCAATTAACATGTTATCGGCATAGACATGTTTGGTGGAACTTCCATTCTCTAACTCGTAGATTCCAGACACGTAGAGAGTCGTCGTGGTGGCAGAATTGCTGCCGCCTCCCCCGCTGCTCTCAGGTCGCAATGACATTGTGGCCACGTTGTACTCGGCCGCATTGCTGGTGACTGAGTTCAACCAGTCACCAGGACTTTCAGTCCCAGCTGATGAGATCTCTTTGTCAGCCAGCTGGATCTGCCGGTGGTCAATGGTGGAACCAGTGTGATCTACTCTTTCGGTGTAGCCAGTTGGCGGCAGACCACTGGTGATGTCGTCATGCGTGATTCCAGCCAAGACCACTACCCAGGCATCATCAGTGACAGTGGCAATCGAGTTGTTCGCTGGCGCCGCGTCATTCTTGTCAGCCGTGTAGTGTGAAGCGCTTGGCGTCACATCCAACGGATTGGTGGTATCGACACCTCTATAAGCGACGATGGCTGAAGCCCATCTTTCCCCGCCACCGTCACTATGGGTCAGGGTGTAGTTGGCCGGTTCGCTGCTGGCCACCCTGGTGAAGATGCCAGTGGTACGATCACGGCCGGCACTTTCCGGCCCATCGATGGCGGTGTGACGTGTCCAGCCTGAAGGTGTGTTGAAGTCACCACTATCATTGGCGCGGTGCGAGAGCATGATCAAGAAATCATCATCTTGCACACCAGCTGGAACGCTCACCACTTGTCCAGTAGTTCCCTTTAGGTTGGTAGCATCAGCAATGGTTCCGGCAGCCACAAAGCTGATGTTGCCGCTTCCTCCCCCACCCGCAGTCTCTTCGACTACGGTCTTGGAGACCCGTTGGCCATCATGGTCATAACCATAGGTGATGGTAGTCGAGCCCATGGCCGTGCTGCTCAGTCGGTTGTTGTAGTCCCAGGTGTTGGTGGAAGTGCCGTCAGAAGTGAGATTACCGTTGGCGTCGTAGGTGTAGGTGGCACTTCCAACCGTCGTCACCGCATGAGGATTGGCATAGCCAGTTTCAGCGTAGGTGTAGCTGGTGCCATCGAAGTCGGTGATGTTGCCGATCGAATTGTACGTGTAGCTATCACTGTATCCAGACGAGCTGGCCTGGGAGGTCGAAGCTGTGAGCAATCGATAGAGATCGTCGTAGGTGTAGCTCGTGGTCGCGGCCGTCAGGGTCTCTGAGCTATCAACAATGTTCGAAATATTGCCGACTGCATCATAGGTGTAGTGGAGTGATTGGATCAGACCGCCGACGCTTGGAGTTGGCGGCTCCGGAACGGTGCCGGTGGCCAACACGAAGGAACTGGTGGTTGTACTCCACAAACCTTCAGCGTCGCCGTCATCCCAGAACTTCACGCGCCAATAGTAGGTCGTACTGGAAGCAAGCGCTGTGCCGGCGTAAGTAACCTCACCAGAGCGGTTCCCGGCCGTGACTGCAGTCATGGCGGTTTTGCCGCTGTCCCAAACAGGACTGGTGAAGACCGTCGACGTGGCTACCTGCAGCTGATAATTGTCAGCCTGGTCGCCCGCATTTGTGTCGTTGTAGATGGCGGTAAATTCAGGAGTGTTGTCACTCACCGCTGAAGGATTGGTCTGACCTTCTGTCTCGAGCAGGGTCGGAGCCGTTGGTGAGGCATTGGTCACAGGCGCCGCTGCCAAGGAGAAGGTTGCCGTTGCAGTACTCCAGGCCCCTTCAGCATCATCGTCATCCCACAGCTTGATGCGCCAGTAGTAGGTGGTGCTGGAAGCCAGGGCACTGCCAGCGTAGCTGATACTGCCGGTTCGATTGCCTGCGGTTGTCGTGGCTAAAGCTGTCTTGCCGCTGTCCCAGATGGTGCTGCCAAAGCCACTATCGTCATCAACCTCGATCTCGTAGTAGATCGCCAAATCGCCACTGTCGGCATCGTTATAGATGGCCGTGAACTCAGGCGTGCTGTCAGTGATGTTGGTTGGATTGGTCTGCCCCTCTGCTTCCAACAAAGTTGGAGCGGTCGGTGTAGCGTTTGAGGAAGAAGTCGCTGCAGATCCAATGAAAGCGCTGTCAGCAATGGCATCGTCATAGTAGGTGGTCGAAACTCCATTCTCCGGAGAGTATGAGAGGCCCGCCATGACTTTGTCGATGTTGTCAGTCCCGGTATCTAAGGAACCACTGCCGTCATAGTCTGGTGACCCCTCTGTCCCGTTATCGTGCCAGATATCGATGTCACCATTTGATGAACCGATCTTCACCCTCATTTCGATCGTATTCACGGCATTTTCATTCAGATCAATGCTGGTGTTGGTGTACGACAGCACATCACCAGAGACGATCAGGCGGGGTGTTCCCCAGTCCTCGAGGTTGATCCAAATGGTGTTGTTTGAGCTGCTATCTTGCAGAGTCAGGATGGTGGCGTAGCCGGAAGCTCCCCAAGCCATTGAGCTTGGTATCCAGACTTTAAACTGCACCCAAATTTCATCAGTGTTGAAGCCGTCCTCAGTGATACCGCCCCCACCCTGGCCGGTCACTACTTCCTTGAGGCTGTCATCACCTTCGATCTTTCCGGAGCTATCCAGGGACGGAGTGACACTGCCCCAGCTGTCGTCACTGTCGAATGAACACGGCAGAGATCCGCAGGTCTCAAAGTCTTCACTGCCAAAGAGATAGGCATGGGCCTGCTCTGGCAGCATTCCTCGCAGCCAATCAGACACTTTGCCCCAGATCTGAGCCACAATGTCTTTTTCAATCGCCGCGCCAGGCGCCTTGATGTATCCCTCGTCTAAGAGGAGATCTTCAAACTTATCCTGGGCTTCCTCAGCTCGCTCATAGACCTCTTCTGGCAAGTCTTCCCGACTATCCAGATAGGCTACTCGCTCCTCGTGGAATTTCCGCCAAGCTTTGACGTCATCAATGTTTTTGATGAACTTATTTTTGACCTGCCCCTTCCCTTTCTTCAGACCGCCGCCGTTGTTTGATTTCGCCGTCGTCTCAATTAGCACGACATCCAACACAACTGGTTCAGTCCCCGTGGCTAGTGCCTCTGGTATGTCTGTAATGCTGGAAGTAGAAGCGTTCTCCTCCTCGATAATGTCTGAGCTTGTGGCAACTACCTCTATCGGTTCGATCGTGTCTTCAAGATCCGGTTCCGGAAGCTCCTCAACAACCGGTTCACTGATATCAGCCAGCAAGCCAGACAGTTCAGCTTCAATGAGAGCATGGTCTTCACCAGCCCCGCCGACGCCGGCTGTTGTGGTGGCCGTGGTTACGATCGAACGCAGCCGATACAGCTCATCAGCATCATAGGTTCGAGTCGTGGTCGCTCCATTGCCGAAGATCTGATTCGTAACCAGGCCATGTGGCCCGTAGTCGAAATCAGAGATCAGATCAGCAAATGATCCGCCATCTTCTTTCTGTTCAACCCGCTCGATTTCACCAAAATCATTGAAGGTGTACCGCACCTCACTATCGTCAGGGTAGGTAATCAAAGTCTCACGGCCGAGACGATTGTATTCCCATTCCGTCGTGTACGCAGTGCTATCAATGGTCTTGGTTTCACTGGCTGGAAGGCCATTGGCTGTATAGGTGAAGGTGCTGGTCACAGCATCATTCACGACCGTACAGATCTGGCCTTTGCCATTGGTGCAGGTGTCATAGGTGTATGAAACCTCAGTGCCGGCAGATCCGGTGTAGTTTTCAGTCAGCGGCCGGTTGATATCATCGAACGTCCAATTGGTGACGTCACCATTGGGACTGACTCGAGACGTCAGGTTGCCGGCGTCGTCATACCCAAAGGTGGTCGAGCCATAGGTACTGTCAGCCGTGTCGTGTAGATCCTCGAGCTTGGTTCGCCTGGAGAGACCGTCATAGGTGATGCTGCGCTCATTGTCGTCAGCGTCAGTGATCTTGGTCAGATTGTCATTGGCATCATAGTCGTACTCAGTAACGTACGTGCTTATGCCATTCTCCTCAGTCACATCAATCAGGCGGCCGAGAGCATCGTACTCGTAGATCTTGTCGTTGCTCAGTGGGTCAGTGACTGTTTCCTTCAGCCGATCATAGTCAGTGCTGGTGATGCCAACCGTGGTGCTGGCTGAGATGGCTCGTTCGAGCGGATCATAGGCATACTCAGTGAACAGCTTCAGGTTGGTGGTTGGGTTGCTCTTGCTAGCACTGGTGTCGAAATACGGCAGACTTTCGCGAGTCAGGAGACCGCCATCATCGAAGACGTAGTCACGCACGATGTAGTCAGCTCCCTCCCCCTCAGCTCGCTCCTGGATCAGTCGGCCGAAGCCGTCATAATACCGGAAAGTGTTTCGGGACAGCGAAGCTTCCAGGTGATCGGTTTGCTTGATGCGTACCGCACCGGCCGTGTCGGTATATTCATAGGAAGCTAGCTTCACAATCGATGATGAATTGTTGGCAGTGATCCACTCGGTTTCTACCCGACTGAGCGGGTCATAGGCTGTGGCTTTGACATTCCCGTTAGCGTCAGTGGTGGTGGCCACCTGGCCGGAGGAATAGTCGTGGGTCTCGGCAATCGTATGACCATCATCATTGGTCGTTGTGGCCACAAACAGATTGTGGCTGTCGTAGCTGAAGGTGGTTTCCTTGGCTCTTGGATCAATCAGCTTGGTCGGTAGACCATAGGAATTGTATTCCCACTCAGTATCGACATAGGTGGAGCCGGAGATCCAATCTTCTCGCTTGGTCAGATTACCGTCAGTGGCACTGCCGAAGGTCTGGTCATCGTAATAGTATTTGCTCTCTTTAACCTTTGTGCCAGCATCGTTCTTCAGTACCTCAGAGGTGACCAGCCCGACCGGTGAACTGGCATAGGTGTAGGTTGTTTCCCTATCGTCACTGCCAGTGTCAGTGAAGGTGCCGTCAGCAGATCCGGTCACCTTTCCATATTCGGTTTTGGTGGTCAGATTGCCATTGCTGTCATGACCATAGGCCAGAGCCACATCAGTCGGTGTGGTCTCACCGTCATAATGCCTTGTCAGCTGCCCACCGACCTGAATCCGGGTGCTAGTGCTGGTGGTTCCAGTGACCGTGTAGTTGGTGCGATCGGTGCGGAAGGTGTCACCCAGACTGTCTTCGATCGAGGTTTCATACTCCATGCCCATGAAGGCATACACACTGTCGCCCAGCTCATTGGTGGATGTGCCATTGGCCTGATGGAATTTCTTGATTTCCTCATGGCCAGCGTCATTGGTTTCGGTGACTTCCCCGAAGCCAGCGAAGCGGCGATCGGTAGCACTTTCAAACCAATGATCAGCGTTCTTATATAGGTAGGTGCTAGTCCCGATTACGCCGTTGCCGTCGTCACGCACAGTGGTATCAACCACCTGTAGCGATCGGTGCGCCTCATTGGAGCTGTTGTTTACGGCCGCTGCTTCAAAACTATATGTGGTTGAGGCACCGAAGCTGTTGCCCACCTCTGTGATTTTGCCTTTGCCACTTCCCCGTCCATTGATGAAGACGTGGATTTCATCATCGTCACCCATGCTGAGGAAGTCAGGTAAACCATCACCATTCACATCAGACACTGCTCCGGTGCCGGGGCTTGTGCCATCAGCATTCCAAAAAGCCAAGTTATCTTCATTTGGTATGCTCATACCGCCCGCCGACCAACCGGCGCCAGTATTCAGCTTGATACTTTTCTGGAAGTCCGGCCCCCAGCTGCTGTCGAAGTACGCCTGCACTTTGTCATTAAGACCGTCCCCATTGACATCATAGAAGCGGGTGCCAGGCGCGAAATCTTCCGGCACTGCGAATTCCCAGGTGTCGTCTTCTTCCCATCCGGAACCATGGTTGATGTAGACATAGAGGGTGCCCGAGGGGCCATCGTTGGTGAATTTGTAGAGATCTGCCAGGCCGTCGCTATTGATGTCGGCCATACCACCTTCACCTAGCTCTTCACTATCGCCGTTCCAAAAGGCAAAGGCTTCATCATTTGGCAAAGTAAATTGTGTGCAGTAAATGCTAATTTTGGTGCCGGTGTTCAAACACACCTGGGTTTGGTAATTGCTGACACCAACAATGTATGACAGCACCAAGTCTGGCAGCCCATCTCCATTTACATCATGGAATTGATACCCGTTCTTAAAAGCCCAGGTGATCGATTTGTCCCAAGAGCTGTCGTAGTCCCAACCGTCGCCGTCGTTGATGTAGAAGTGAAGTTCCCCGCCCCCGCCGTTGTGGGTACCAACAAAGTCAACCAGGCCATCGCCATTGACATCAACTAGGTGTCCGCCGCCAGGCCTACCATCGTCATTATTCCAAAACGCCACATCCGTAGTGGTTGGGACAGCAAAGCCACCACTAGCGTTCCAACCGTTCCCGTTATTGAGCTTCACATGCCGTTGGTGATCAGGCCCCCAACTACTATCTATCCAAGACACCACTGCCTCAGGCAACCCGTCTCCATCTACGTCGCCAAACCTGGTGCCAGCATGAAAATCATTGTTTAGATTGCTATCCCACGATGGAGTGTAGCTCCATGTCGTCGATCCTGTGTCATGACCGTAGTCAAACTGTCGCGCCGGCAGACTCTTGGAGCTGCTGCCGGTGTAGCCAGTTTCAGTGATGCTGGTCAGGCGTCGGTCGGAGCGAGCGAGATCGTACTCTCGGACTTTTTCACCATCCACCTTGGTGACAATCTTATCGATCTCATATTCAGCTTTGACATAGAAGCCAGGATAAGTGGTGCTGGCGGCACTCCTCGAGGAGCGTTTGAAAGCGATGGCAAATAGTTCGTCTTGGTTGTAGGTGATTTCGTCCGGATAGATGGCGCCGCCATCTTTGAAATAACTGTACGTGATCAGATTATCATTGCTGTCTCGGGTCTCTGAGATCATCCACTTGTAGATCTCAGTGCTGTCAGCTGGATTGTCCTGGCGTGAGTCACTGGTGGTGCCGAAGGTGTGAGTGGTGCCGAATTTGTCTGTAACAATCCAGGTATCGTTGCTCAGAGTATAGGTGTGATTGTTGCCACGATCAGTGCGAGCCTTGTATTCCCCGCCCCCCATGGCCACCAGCTCACCGTCCAGACTCGAATGATAGTAGTCTTCGCCATAGAGGTTGTTCGTACCGGTCTTATTGAGCCGCACGATGTGCGGAATGTTTACTGACCAGCCATGGCCATAGAGATTGTCGATGTCCCTGGCATTGCTGTTATAGCTGAGCACCAGGTCTGGCTGCAGACCATTACGGCCAGGCGGGACTTCAATTTTCTGGCTTATGTTCAGCGAGCCGTCAAAGTCGCTGACCTCATTGAAGAAGCCGCCACTGGCGTCGCCAGTTCCCTCTTCACCTTGCGCCACGAATGGCGCAAAGGGCGGGATTAATAACAAAACCGCCAGCAAAAAACTGACGGTTCGTTTCATACAAATAAAGTTGGTCTGATGACCACGTCGAAAGAGATTATTTAAATATTTTGATACCTCCATACTCGTTTCATTACACCTGATAAAGACTGCGATCGCAGTCGCGGCTTGGTGAAACACGCTATGGATGTTGTACAAAGTTCGGTGGGAAAAGAACGGAAGGTGCTCTAGCTTAACGTGCTACAAAAAGCCCGCCACCAAGAGAGACCCGAGGATCTCCTACGCAAGTTTCCCTACGCAACCACAAAGCCCTGATGGCGGGTTCTTCATGCTTTGTGGATTTAAACCATGCCGCTGATTCGGGTTAGGTTGTGCATCCATTATACATGCCCCTCAAAAAGTGCAACTGCCTGGTACTGGGGTCAGCTCTATCCAGTTCAAAATCATTCCCTTTGCAAGGCTTTCACAAATTTCTCAAATCTATCTACCGCCTCTCGCATCTCCTCTAAATAGCTGTGTCGATTGTAGATGGCGGCAACGCCAGAGATGGCTCCAGATGCGTGGTTCAACAGCTTTTCAGTCACATAAACGGGCGTGCCAAGTCTGGCATGTATGGTGCTGAAGGTCCGCCGCAGATCATGGAGTGTGTACGAGCTTACATTTTCCAGCGTAGCATCGAAATCACGTTTTGATTTTGCCCAACCATTGAAAGTGGTGTTTCCTTTGTTGCGACCGGAAAATACGTACTCATCGATCCGAGGCAAACTATCGAGGATGCCGACCGTAGTTTTGCCAATTGGAAAACGATGGGTTTGGCGGTTCTTAACCTGCTCGCCTGGTAGGGTGATGGTGTTATCAGATAGATTGATCCAGTCCCACTGCAGCTTGCCAATTTCGCCACGCCGCTGCCCTGTGAGAATGCATAATTGAACTATCGGTCCAAAGGGCCAGTGGTATTTTTCTGCCTCGCGGTACACTTCAGCTAGTTCCTGCTCACTCAACACCCGCTCCCTAGACGGCAGCTTGTGGAGTTTCGGCAAGCGATCCACTGGGTTCTGATCGATCAGTTCTTCCCGATAGGCCCAGTTACAAAAGATGCGAATGGCCGTGTTGGCATGAGCTTGCTCGGATGGAGTGCTATTGAGTTTGTTTAAGCAGCAGACAATGTCATCACGTCTCAACTCATTTAGCTTCTTCTTCCCAAAGGCAAAGTGTTTGGAGAGCAGTCGGTCATAGTCAGCAGCCGTGCGGCGACTTACGCGGCTTTTCGCTTGGTCTATGTATTTTGTTCTGGCTGCAGCAAAGGTAATATCACCCCGCTTGGGTTCGGCAATAATTCCTAGTGATATCTCAGCCAACGTCTTTTTGGCCAATTCACGGGCTTGCTTGAGACCATGCAGCGGATATCGGCCTACTACCTTGCGCCGCCGCGCCTCTCGCGGACCGTACATGACCACAAAGGTCTTCTGTCCGCCCTGTGATACGCGACAACCAAAGCCGGACAATCTATCATCCCAATAGATTATCTGTCCCTTTTCAGGACACTTCAGGGTGCGGACAGAAAGGTCAGTCAGCAGTAGCTTCGGCATTCTCTTAGGCACGCATTAGGCACGCAAAATGGGCGCGTAGGGGTGAATATCTATGTTCATTCCTAGCACAGGTATCTCGCTCAATCAATTGATTTATTTATATTTTTTGATCATCTATGTGATTCTATGTTCACCCATTACAAAGGACTCTGACTCCGTTAGTCCTGGTTCGAATCCAGGTTCCCCAGCCAACAATATCAACTACTTAGATGACAGCATTTCTTTCTAGGCTCATTTTAGGCTCATAACAAAAGGGTGAGTAACGGATTACTCACCCCCAACGCCGAAATTTCCGACGAACGTCGCTTAAATACGCGACATAATGGCACCGCCAACTGTCTCGGCTAACGCCGACTTCGACGCTCCACCACCAGCAACGGCTGGGGCTGCGGGCGCAATCAGTGAGCCACTGATCGCACCTGTAGCATCGAAGTCGGCGTTATCACTACACTCACTTTTTCTAAACTCCGGCAACGCCGATCGCTAAGAAAAACTGGTGCCGACAGTTGGCGGAACTAACCACTAACCTACGCAACACGCGGCACGCGATCGATGAAAAGACATTCATCGACACTCGCGGGATCCTCGCCGGCCGGTAACATGACCGACCGGACGAACATCACTTGCGCCAATCGGTCAACAACCGCCATACGGGCTTTATCAGCTCCACCGTCAAGCATGACGGTGGCGGTAACGGACACGTTGCCCAACAGCTCGGCTTGCGTGGCTGACATCGAAGTGCCCAACAGCGCCACGGCCGGCACACCCATTTCGTGCAGTCGGATGGCATCAAAGATGCCCTCGACAATCACGACCTGGTTGTGTCCCATGGCGCAGACGCGATGCAGGTTGAACAGATAAGCCCTGGTGTTGAAATCCGGCGGCATCTTATACCGCGGTTCATCACCCGACAGCTCATCATCAACCCAACGGCCGCAGTAGCCGATCAACTCGCCCGCACTATCGTGCAAAGGGATGCACCAGCGGTTTTTCATCAAGCCGCGTGAGCAATAGCCCATCTCAAAACGGGCAATCGTCGAGGCCGACAAACCTCGCTCCTGACCATATTCATGGCCCTGATCGAGTTTGAGCTTGAAACCGAGCGGTTGCATCGGCTCGAAGTCCTCGCCGTCATCCTCGACAGCATCGTCACCATCATCGAAGTAGGGCGGCTGGTCGAAATAGCGTTCAGGTTTTTTGTCATCATTAGCGGTCTGCGCGAGATCTTCAGTCTCACCGGCTGCTTCGGTCTGTCGCTGTTGGTTCTGACGCCGTTTTTCTGGAGACCAACGCCGGCCGCCATTCTTTTTCCGTTTCTTCGGCGCGGCTACGTCGATGTTGCAGATGTCAGCCAACTTGGCAGCGGCATCGCGCAACGATAAATCGTAGCCGTTTTCAATTTCTGCAGCACGGACAAAATCCAGGATATTACCACTCTCGCCGCAACTAGCGGCCTTGCAGTCAAACACCCGTTTGTCTGTGTTGATAGTCATGGACGGTCGATCGTCGTCATGGAACGGACAATGGCACCGGATCTCGTCGCCTTTTCCTCTGACTTTGATCTTGTAGTAGGCCAAAACGTCGTAGAAGTTGGCATGTGTTTTCACGTAGTTGAAGTCAATGTACTGACCCATCAGCTCGCTCCAATTTCAGGAAGTTTCTGTGGAGCTAAAATTGTGCCATACGGCAAAATATTGTCAATATATTCAATGACTTATATGGGCGGTGAAAATTCTCGCCTTCGGCGATGGTGTATACTTAAATCAACACTCGCTCTTACCGTTCGTTCAGTTCAATATTTCCGAACCGTCACTTACTACTGCGCTCTCGATACGCTGCACTGGCAGATGAAACGGGAGGCGAGGTAATCCCAAACTCAACCTTCTATTTCTATGTAGATTGGAGCGTCAGACTAGGCGGCGGCTTAGAGCTATGGAGCGCGTTATTGATATTGGCACCGCCACCACCCACTACACTGATTATCCGGTCTTATTAAGCGAAGCCGCCAGGCTCCAGCACCTGTTTGTCATTGGACAAACAGGCACCGGCAAAAGCACCTTGCTCTTGCGAATGGCAGTCGAGGATCTGAAAGCCGGCAATGGCTTTGCTTTCTTTGATCCGCACGGCGACGCCGCACGGGAACTGATCAACTACGTGCCACCACATCGGATGCGCGATGTGGTCTACCTCCGACCGGCCGACTACAGCCGCACAGTCGGCTACAACGTTCTGGATAACGTGCTGGAGAGAGAGAGGGATCGGGTGACGCAGGAGGTGGTGAGCACCTTCCGTTACCGTTGGGCGGACAGTTGGGGTGCCAGGATGGAGAACATCTTTAAGCACACCGTGCGGGCGATCCTGGACATCCCGACCAGACACGGCGGCCCGACGCTCTTATCTGTGCCGCTGATGCTGCAACATGAAGCTTATCGGAAAAGGGTGCTGAAGCACTGCCAGAGCCGCGCCGTGCGCGACTTCTTTCACTATGAGTTTGCCTCATTCAACAAACGCCAGGTGGCCGAATGGGTGCAGCCGATCTTGAACAAGGTCGATCAGTTGTTGCTGTCAGACGCGGTGCGAAATGTTGTCGGCCAGGCGCAGAGCACGATCGACCTGGAATACATGATGGACAACAACAAAGTGCTGATCCTGGATCTCGACAAGGGAGCGATCGGCGAGGACGACGCCAACACGATCGGCTCGCTGTTTGTGACCGGCATACAGTTGGCCGCCATGCGTCGATCGAAGCTGCCACCACGGCAGCGAACAGCGTTCTTTGCCTACCTGGACGAGTTCCACAGCTTCACGACCGGATCTTTCGCCTCAATCATGTCAGAGAGCCGCAAGTATGGCCTCGGCATGGTGCTGGCTGGCCAGTATCTCGATCAGATTGAGATCGACCAGGTGCGATCATCTGTTTTTGGCAACTGCGGCAACATCTGTTCATTCCGGATTGGCAATGATGATGCCAATCAGATCGCACCAACCCTGGAAACCAAAGCGGCCGCCCTGGAAGATCTCAGCACCGGCCAGGCGAGGATCAAGTGTTTAGATGGGGGCCACCCCCGCTCAATGTCCGTCACCACGCACATGTTGGATCCAGACGATCGAACCGGATCCGGTGCCAAAGTCGAGAATTACTCTAAGCGCTTCACCACACCGACCGAGGACATCAATCGGCGGCTGATCAAGTGGTTCAACTTTGTGCAGGATCCAGAGCGCCGGCGAGCACCAGGCCACAGATCCGCCGAGCAGGCGACATCGCGCGGCCGGCGAAAAGGAGTACAATCGGAGCATTAGAAGACAATCAGACATACATAATATATGAGTGATCTTAC
>JAAEPA010000439.1 GCA_024222475.1 Gammaproteobacteria bacterium
GCCCCAGTATTAGCTGAAATTACATCCAACTAATCTGTTGATCATGGTGAATACTGACTGTCCGCTCTTGGCCGTTTCCGGCCATTCAAAATGCCTCGAAACCCTCCGTTTTTGGGTGCTGATTGTGAGATCAAGCTATATATCCCGTGCTTATCCGAACGAATCCTGCAGCTATCTCGAATAGAGTCATATTCATGAGGTCGAATATTAGAAACGGCTCATGTGGCAGCTGGTGACAGCATCGCTAGGTATACGCCAACTAGGGAATTAAAATAGTGAGTTTCACCTTAGGAATGCTACTGAAATAACTTCCCGATCTAGCTTGCCTTATCGTCCGTCTTCGGCGTTGCGACAACAGTTACATAGCTGGGCTATGTTCCTGTTGTCGTGCCTTGAATACGAACGATCATTCGGCGCCAGTTAGGGAAGGGTGTCGTCAGCATTCCTTAGGTATTTTATAATTATCTGGTTCCAATCTGACGGCTACCGAATTGATATCGGTGTCTGTTGCGCTTGTCTACCTGAATCAGGTTTTGATGAAGCCCGCACAGCCGCTTCTGGGCTCGCTAGGCGATTGTTTTGCCCTGTGGCGGGGCATTGGCCGCCCTGTGCCCGAGGCGGGTGCGGACCTCAGCCAATCTAATAGTTCGGCGATATCGTCTATGATGCCGTCGGCCCCCCATTGTTCCGGTGAGTTATCTGCGTGAATATAACCGTAACGGGCGACCAATGTAGTCATCCCGGCGGCGTTTCCGGCCTGAATGTCGCGGGGGTCATCCCCAAGATAGAGGCAATGTTGTGGCAGACTGTTGGCGACTTCGCATGCATGCAGCAGGGGCTTGGGATGAGGTTTGCGTTCACTGGTGGTGTCTCCGCTGACGATGCAACTGGCGCGCTGATCAAGTCTCAATGCGGCCATCAACGGGTCCGTTAACCAGGCCTGTTTGTTGGTGACGACGCCCCATTTCATCCCCTGGTCTTCGATGTGGGTCAATACGCGATCCATTTCGGGAAACAGGCGCGTATTCACGCAAATGTGGGTTGCATACAGCTTTAAAAATCGGTTGCGCAATCGCTGGAAGGCGATCTCGTCCAGGTTCTCGCCGAATCCCAGCCGGATCAATGCCGCGCCACCTTGGGAGACATGGCTGCGAATGGTCTGGAGAGGTAACGCCGCGAGGCCCTGTTCCTCTAGAATCGTATTCAGGGTAAAGGCCAGATCCGGTGCGGTATCGGCCAAGGTTCCATCCAGATCGAACAAAATGGTAGTGAAGTTATGGGGCGGATTACTCATGCGATTATGGGTTCTTGCGGGCATGCAGCAGATAATTCACATCCGTGTCGTCATCCAGCCGGTAGTGGTGGGTGATTGGATTGTAGATCAAACCGGTGATATCGCGTACCTCCAGGTCGACCTGTCGGATCCACCGACTCAATTCCGAGGGGCGGATGAATTTTGCGTATTCATGGGTCCCCTTGGGTAATAGTCTCAACAGGTATTCGGCGCCGAGGATGGCAAAAAGAAAGGATTTCGGATTTCTGTTGAGGGTCGAAAAAAAGAGTTGTCCTTCGGGTTTGAGCATTGTTGCGCAGGACGATACCGTTATCGAGGGATCGGGAACGTGTTCCAGCATTTCCATGCAGGTAATGATGTCATAGCTTTGAGGTTGATCTTCGGCCATGGCCTCGGCGGAGATGTGTTGATAGTCGACCTGGACGTTTGATTCCAGAAGATGAAGTTTGGCTACCGATAAGGGGGCTTCACCCAGATCGATGCCGGTGACCTGGGCCCCCATCACGGCCATGCTTTCGGCGAGAATGCCCCCGCCGCAACCGACATCCAGGACCTTTTTCCCGGCCAGGGGGGCGCGGGTATCGATGTAATTGAGACGCAGCGGATTGATATCGTGCAGGGGTTTGAATTCACTTTCAGAATCCCACCAGCGATGCGCCAGCTCTTCAAATTTGGCGATCTCTGCAGGATCGAAGTTGGTATCTGTTTGCAGCATGATTAGGTTCCTGTGGTTCGAATGCGCCGGCCCCATTCGCTTACCTTTTGCTTGAGTTGATGTTCATCAATGGTGGTGAGCTGGCGGTCTTTGAGTACATGTCGGCCGGCGATCCACACATCGCTCACCTTGTCCCGACCGGTAGCATAGACGAGTTGCGAATATAGATTGTAAAAAGGCATTGATTCGATATCATTGAGCTTAATGGCTACGACGTCGGCAGCCTTGCCGATTTCCAGGGTGCCTATCCGGTGGTCCAGCCCCAGGGCCTTGGCGCCATTGATGGTGGCCATCCGCAGGGCGGTTTCGGCCGGTACGGCCGTAGCATCATTGGCCACTGCCTTGCCCAACAGCGCCGCGCTGCGCATTTCTCCCAGGATATCGAGATCGTTATTGCTTGCTGCACCATCGGTTCCCAAGGCCACGTTGATACCGGCGTTCATGAGTCGATGTGCGGGGCAAAAACCACTGGCGAGTTTTAGATTGGATTCCGGGCAATGAATGACATGAACGCCGGCGGCGGCAAGTTGTTCTATTTCCGAGTCTTCGAGTTGGGTCATATGGACTGCATTCAACGCGGGGGAGATCAATCCGAGTTTGGCCAGCCGCGCGATAGGACGTACGCCATGGGATTGTATCCCACGCTGGATTTCGTCCGCGGTCTCATGCACATGCATGTGAATGGGTATGTCAAGCTGGTCCGCGTAGCTTCGGATGCGCTTGAGGGGTTCGTCCGAGACGGTATAGGGCGCATGAGGGGCCAGGGCAGTGCTGATTAGTTTCCGGCCTTTGCAACGGTCATGCAGGTCCAGGCCCTTGCTGATATATTCATCGACACCGCCCGCATACATGGTGGGAAAATCAAGCACGATTAGCCCGATACAGGCACGCATACCGCTTTGGGTACAAGTGTGTACGACGGTTTCGGGAAAGTAGAACATATCATTAAAACAGGTCACCCCGCCACGCATCATTTCAGCAATGGCCAGCTGGGTACTGTCATGGGTAAACTCATCGCTTACCCAACGGTTTTCCGCGGGCCAGATATGATCGTTCAACCATGTCATCAATGGCAAGTCGTCCGCCAGGCCGCGAAATAAGTTCATCCCGGCATGGGTATGCGCGTTGATCAGGCCGGGGATCAGGGCATGCTCACCCATGGATAAGAAAGTCTTTGGTTGGTATCGTTCATCAACCTTCGGTATTGGCAGAATATCGATGATCTCGCCGTCGTGTAAGGCGAGTGCATGGTCTTCTAATACCGTGCTGCTTGGGTCAACCGGGATAACCCAACGGGCATTGATTATTGTGTCTATGGGGCGCATGGGTAAACCATAACCATTAAATTGGGGTGGCGGCAAGGATTTATTTCGGAATGCTAGCCCTTTCGATTGCGTATTGGGGTCGTACTAGACACTCTGATTTAAGACTGCCATCGACCTCGACCCGGCGTTCGCTCGTGCCTATTCAGGTTTGGCATTGGCCCAGACTCGGGTTCTTTCCGACGGCTTGGGCGATGGCGACCTGGCGGTGCTGGAAGAAGCGGAACAACTTACAGAGCAAGCGTTGGCTATTGACGGCTCGATATGATAAGCCGAAGAGCTTGCCGCTCAAATCCCCAATTTTTCCTTGAGTTACATTAGAACCATCTTTCCCTTCAAAGACCCGGTGTACTTGGCGCGGTTTACTGGGCATTTGAAACAGGCCGGATTGGCTGATTGATCGGTCCCGGCAAGTACCGCAAAGACCCTCCGTTTACCCAGTAGCATCCATTAGTTACTCCTGCCACCTGGTCATCGACAAGATACTCACCCACCTGGACAACAAGGCCGCATTAGAAAGTGGGATTTGCCGAGATTACGTGGCTGAAAAGGTGTTCCATGGCGCCATCGTGCACGATTTTCAGTGTCTTTGATACCCCTCGACTTTGGGGGAAAGGGCGTTTATGCTTCCTATCCTCTACGCACGGCGCACCCTACGAGGAACGTCTTTCCATCAAGGGTTGCGAGGGTTGGCGTTTGAAGTTTGGGCTGGTTGGTTTTTAGCAACTTACATTATAAAAATATTGGATGTTGTCCGTCTTACTAGAAAAGCTAAACGCCAATAGCTGACAGCTATACCAACACTACTAAACGAGTTCTCGGCGCTAGGGACACGGTATCCTTTTTGGGACCGATCAATCTGCTTTACAACTCAATACGTGGTCGAAAGGGCTTGACATGAAGGGGGGTTCGGAAAAGATTGTCAGCATAGGGGGTGGGGCGCTGCGGGCATGGTGTGCAATTAC
>JAAEPA010000440.1 GCA_024222475.1 Gammaproteobacteria bacterium
GGCCGTATTACAACCGGCGGCCACGCAGTATCACCGCGGGATATATGTGATCATCACCTATATCCTGGTATTCATGCTGTATCGATCAAAATCCAGTTGGATGCGCGCGATCGATTACCTGCTCATTGTCCTTTCCGTCATTACCATCGGCTATTGGATGATGAATTTCGAGGCCATCAATTACCGCTCGGGGGCGGAAACCGAACTCGATACGGCGATCGCAGTCATAGGCGTACTCATCGGGGTGGAGCTAGCCCGTCGGGTAGTCGGCACGGTCTTTGTCGTCATCGGCGCGGTAATGTTGCTCTACGGGGTCTATGGCGACCTCGCACCGGAGATCATCGCCCATGCGGGTGATACCTTTCCAGCGCTTTGTACCAGCATTTTTTATAAAAGCGACGGGGTATTCGGCATCATGGCCAATGTCCTGGCCACCTATGTCGTCTTGTTCGTGATCTTCGGGGCATTTTTAGAAAAATGCGGTGCCCAGAAGTTTTTCATCGATTTCCCGCTGGCCGCCGTTGGGCATAAAGTCGGTGGCCCGGGCAAGGTATCCGTTATTGCCAGCGGCCTGTTTGGTTCCATCTCGGGCAGTGCCATCGCCAACACCGTCTCTACCGGCGCCTTCACCATCCCGATGATGAAAAAGGCCGGTTTCAAACCGCACATCGCCGGAGGTATAGAGCCCGCCGCCTCTTTGGGAGGGATGTTCATGCCCCCCATCATGGGTGCGGGAGGCTTCATTATGGCCGAACTGACCGGCATGCCTTATTCCACTATCATGCTGGTCGCCATCTTCCCGGCATTCATGTATTTTTTCAGCGTATACGTCATGGTGCATTATGAGGCGAAAAAAAATAATCTGGTCGGTGAAAAATCTGAGTCTCCTGCCATGGAGATCCTGCGCAAGGAATGGTTCTACATCCTGCCGCTGGTCGTGATCACCATCTTCATGCTCTCCGGCTACTCGCCGGGCTATTCCGCGATCCTGGGCGTAGTGACCTGTATTGTTATCAGCTGGTTCAGAAAGGAGACACGTATTGACCTTAGAGGGTTCGTGGAGGCCTCGCGCGCGGGCACCGAAAGCAGCCTCAAGATAGGCGCTACCATTGGAGTTATAGGTATTATCATCGGAGTACTCACCTATAGTGGCTTGGTGCTTACCTTTGCCGATATCGTCATTGAGTTGGCCGACGGCAGACTGTTTCTAACCATTGTACTGATCGCCCTTGCCTCATTAGTCCTTGGGATGGGTGTTCCGGTTACGGCGGCCTACCTGATCACCGCGGTGGTTGCCGTCCCGGCGCTCACCCATCTTGGTGTCAATGAATTAGCAGCGCACATGATTGTGTACTGGCTGTCGCAAGATTCCAATATCACGCCACCGGTGTGCATCGCGGCATTTGCAGGGGCCACCATCGCCAAGGCTAATATGTGGAAGACCGCCTTTTCCGCCTTCAAGTTTGCCAAATTTCTGTACCTTGCAC
>JAAEPA010000441.1 GCA_024222475.1 Gammaproteobacteria bacterium
GCGAGAGCGTGTGTAATGTATGAAATATCCAGGCTAAGGACCCATTGCCATTTCACAACCAGCTAAACCGAGGTTAATACATCCACAGTGGACCCCATTCTCTGGCTCCAGCTGATCCTATTTGTCGTTCTCATGGGTTTGTCGGGATTTTTCTCCAGCGCCGAAACAAGCCTGTTTTCTCTTAATAAACTCCAATTGCAGCAGATGCAGCGCCAGGGAAACCGTCGCATAGATCTGATCGAGCGTCTGTTAAGTGAGCCTCGGCGCCTGATCGTGACTATTCTGATCGGTAATGAGTTCGTCAACGTCACTGCTTCGGTCATTTCCGCGGCCATCGTTATCAAGCTCTTTGGGGCGGAAAACAAGTATATGAATCTGTTTATCATGGTTCCTATCCTGCTGTTGGTGGGCGAAATCACACCCAAGACCCTGGCGATACGTAATAATGAGATCTTTGCCACGGTGCAGAGCCGTTCCATCGACCGGTTTGCCTGGCTGATTACTCCCTTGCGCACAGCTGTGCGCCTGGTGGCGGACTGGTTGACTACCCAGATCGTTGGCAAGGAGCGTTCCCGAGGTAATATCATCACCGAGGACCTGGTGCGCACCCTGGCCCATGAGGCGGTGGGCGACGGCACGCTGGATAAGGCCGAGGCCCAGTACATCGAGCATATCTTCGAGTTTGGGGAAAAGACTCTGGAGGATGTGATGACCCCGCGGTCCCATATCTTTTTTCTGTCCATCGATACCCCCATTGATGAAATGATCGCCGAAATTCACCGCCTGCGTCATGACAAGGTTCCGATCTATCAGGGGCACCGTGACCAGGTTCTCGGTATCCTTTATGCGCGGGATTTGCTGAGCGTGGACCTGTCACAAATCACGGATGGTCCCGGCTGGTTGCTGAAGCAATTGCGCAAACCCTATCTGGTTCCGGAAACCAAGCCCGTGGTCGAACTGTTCCGTGCCTTCCGCAAGCGTCGTTCCTCACTCGCTCTGACTATCGACGAGTACGGAGGTATCACCGGTCTGATCACGATGGATGATCTGCTGGAATGTATATTCGGCGAAATCCCTAGTGCCTCCGAGATCCTTGAAAAGGCGGAGCTGAGAAAGCGTATGCAGGGTACTAACCGGGTCGATGCGTCGATGTCCGTCGATCAGTTCAACCGGGAATTCGCTGCCCAGCTGCCCACCGATCGATCGGATACCCTGGCCGGTCTGGTGCTGCATAAATTCGGCGAGCTTCCCCCGGCAGGGGCTGGGGTGGTAGTCGAAGGATGGGAGTTCACGGTGACTTCAGTGGAAAAATACAGAATTCGAGAGGTCAAACTAGAAAGAGTAAAAGTCGATTTGGCAGTAGACTCGGAGGCCGTAATGGAGGCCGTCATGGAGTCCGTTGAGCAGCAGCTTCCTTCTCCGGCTACCGATGTGGCCGCCGAAGATACCGTTGCGGCTAATAAAAAAGATCCAGGAGGCGCCTAATTCATGATAGAAATTCTGGTCACCGCAGTTGCAATGATTATTTGTCTCATCGCCGAAGGTTTTTTCTCCGGTTCGGAGATCGGTGTGGTGAGTGCCGATCGAGTCAAACTACGTCATGATGCCGCTAAGGGTTCCAGTGGAGCCAAGCTCGCCCTGCGAATGCTAAAAAGTCCTGAATGGTTGTTGTCGACCACCCTGGTGGGGACCAATATTGCGGTGGTGGCCAATACCACCATGGCTACTGCATTGATGATTCAGTTATTCGGTGAAAGCAGCAGCTGGCTAGCCGTGATATTGGTTGCGCCGCTGATCTGGGTGTGTGGAGAGATCGTGCCCAAGAGCGTATTTCAGCAACAGGCCGATACGCTTACTCCAAAGGTGATATTTGTACTCAAGTTCTTTTCCTACCTATTTTTTCCGATACTTGTCATATTCAGTTTTTTCGCGCGCATGGTATCCAAAATGGCGGGCGGTAAGAGTGGTCAGAGTCCCTTTACTCTGCGCGAAGAGATCAAGACCATGATGGACATGTCACCCGAGGAAGGGGATATCCAACCGGAGGAGCAGAACATGATCCGGCGTTTGTTTTCCTTCAGCGAGACCACGGCTTACGAGATCATGGTGCCATTGGTGGATGTGGTGAGCATAGAACGAGGCAAGAATTGCGGTGAGGCCATACGGCTGGCTACCGAGTCGATGCATAAATTGTTGCCCGTTCATGATCAGAGGGTAGATAAGGTGGTTGGTCAGGTTGATACGATCGAACTTCTTGGCGTGGATTCCAATCAGCCGCTTGAGACCTTCATCAGATCCGTAAACTACGTGCCGGGCTCCAAGAGTATTCAGACGCTGTTGCTGGATATGCGTCGTGAGGGGCGCATGGTTTCGGTAGTGGTGGATGAATTCGGCGGTGCTGAAGGCATCGTGACCGTCGAAGACATTATGGAAGAGGTGGTGGACGAACTGCAGGATGAATATGATGTTCAGGCCCGATCCAAGCAATGGGTGCGCAAACTTAGCGATCGGGAATACCGGGTAAGTGCACGCATCGAGCTCGATGAGCTCAATACGCTGATAGGGATAGAACTACCTGCTGGGCAATATGCCAGCCTGGCCGGTTTCTTATTGAACCAGATGAAGGATATTCCGCGAGTAGGGGCGGTGATTGAGTACCAGAGGATAACGTTTACCATCGAGCGGGCCACGCCTCAGGCCATCCAAGAGGTGCGTATCAGATGGTAATTGGTGCGAGCTATGAAATAACGCGGGGTATACAA
>JAAEPA010000442.1 GCA_024222475.1 Gammaproteobacteria bacterium
CCGTCTGATCCGCGATGAGCAGGATTCAGGAGTGCTTGTGATCTGTGATCCCAGATTGCTCACCAAGCCCTATGGCAAGGTATTTCTTAATAGTTTGCCCTCCCTGCCGGTGACCCATGATCTTCGAATCGTTGAATCCTTTTTCACTGCCTGTGATCAGCACTATGAAGCTGTTAGCCATTGAAACCGCTACCGAGGCCTGCTCTGCATCGCTATTGATTGATGGCGCTATTGTCAATCGTTATGAGGTTGCTCCGCGTCGGCATACACAACTTATTCTTCCTATGTGTGAGGCACTGATCGCTGAGGCTGGAATCGTCTTATCACAGTTGGATGCCGTCGCCTTCGGTTGTGGACCCGGTTCATTCACAGGGGTACGAATCGCCGCCGGGGTAGTGCAGGGGATCGCGTTCGCTTGGGATCTGCCGGTGCTGCCCGTGTCTACATTGGCTGCCCTTGCTCAAGAGATCATTGAGGTGGAAAAGAAACCGAAAGTGCTGGCCGCCATCGATGCGCGTATGAACGAGGTATATTGGGGGTACTATTGCCGTGATAGCCAAGGATTGGCGAGTTTAGATGGCGCTGAGGGCGTCGGCAAGCCGGCCGAATTGCCTCTGCGCTCAGGCAGCTGGTTTGGCGTGGGAAGTGGGTGGCAAGCCTACTCAGAGGTTTTCGGCCAGAAATTTGGTAAGGCTCTGGTAGGCAATGATGAGACATTATTACCCAAGGCGCGATTTGTCATTTCACTGGCTAGTGCGATGTATGAACGGGGTGAGGCCACTACGGCAGAACGGGCGCTACCGGTATATCTGCGGGATGATATCGTAAGAAAACCATCCAGCTCTTAGCCGTAGTTGGTACCGCGTTCTTCCATACTACGAAAAAGGGCTAGGACAATATAAGTCATCGTCCTAACCCCGTCACAGTCGAGATATATTGTTAACGAATAGTTACACTATTGATCGAAGACCAATTGGAATTGCCGCCTTTTCGGCTCGATCGGTCGGCACGAATGCGATATTCATATGTTGACCGAGACTTCAATCCCTTGTGGACGAAACTCGTCTTATTGGCATCGACTCGTATGACCTTCCACTTGCCCTTAGAACCCTTTCTCCATTTGATTCTGTAGAGGCGTTCGCCTTCTACGTCATCCCAACTTAGTTTTGCGCGACGGCGTAGGGGAGTGGCGGAGAAGTTATCGGGGGTACCGAAGTCTGCTTTGGACTCAGGTTCCGGTTCCGGAAGGGGTTCCGGTTCAGGCTCTGGAAGGGGCTCAGGTTCAGGCCTAGGAATGGGCTTGGGATTAGGTTTTGATGACGGTGAAAAATTTGCAGGGGGCCACAGAATAGCGTTCGTGCCAGCCTTACCGAAAGTAGAAAAGGCTCGGTCCCAATCCGCGGGTTTTGCCCCCTGAGTCTTACCGGATAAAATGATAACATGGCTTGGGTTTATACCTGCGGGATCTGTTGTACCAAGGAAACCTAAGCCTGAGGATTTCTTATTTCCTCTGGGCTTGTAGCCGTGATACCAGGCATAGACTGCAGGGGTTAAGTCGGATTCGGGCAGCTGCTCGCCGGAGAATGGAAGTTGCCGACCAAACGGGTTCGGGGTGGAGCCGCTGTCCCCGACGACCTTGAAGCCATTCGGTTCGCCGCTTACCACTGAGAATGTATCGATACCGGAGCAGGAGGGGACGTCTGTTACGGATGTATTGTGCTGTGACAAACCCCACATACCACCTGCATTGCAATCGCAAAGCGGTTTACCCCCATCGCCATAGTTGCGTCCGGAAGAACCGCAACTTCCAAAGAATGGCTTTGCGTCAGCGATGCCCCTGCCTATGCCGGGAATACCCTTGAGGTCTTTCCAAGTACCAACATTTTGGAAGACGGACAACATCATATGATCGAAGTTTTTAGCGATATGTTTTATGACGCCAACTTTGATTGTAGCCGCGTTTTTGGTCTTGCTCGAACCACCTTGTTCAGATATGGCGATGGTGTAGAGATGTTTGTTATCATTGTATCTTTTAGCGAAGGCTGTAATGAAATCCTTCAGTTCTTGAACGGCATGTGGGTTGCCCCAGTTAACGATAGACTTGTGCTTGCCGGCGGGAATTGTTGTGTAGCCCGCCGCTTTATACCAGTCTGGAAACATGCCTTTTCCTTCTAGATCGAGTCTGATATTTACGGTTGCTCCATCTCGTTTGACGGCGTCTGATGCCAGTGCCCTTTCTACGAACCCCCAATCATAATTAGGATCGTTTGGGTCTTTTGGGTTGATGGGCCTACGATCCTCGTCAACATAGAAAAATTTCCAGCCGGCTGCCGGAAACCATATACCCATCTTCTCGCCCCGGCTGGGATCTATCCAGTCGGAATAATAGGGACCTGCCCATTTCGCCCAATGGCTATTCATTTTGCTGATAGACATCGTTGGGTGGAAGCCATCCACCCAAATACTTGGAGCAAATCTACGTTCTGTGCTGGGCCAATAGGATTCGGCGGCATGGAGTGATGGTAGACAGAGTATCACTACTGCAATAAAGAGCAGCAGGAATCTGGAAGGTAACTCTTTTTTAGATGAGGGACTTAGTGTTTGAGTAGCAGTAAATCGATGATTGGTATTGGGCGCGAGAGGTCTATTTCTGTGGGTACTCGCGTATGTGGAGTGGTGTAATAACTTCATTATTCGGTCTCCCGTTCTTCCGTTGAAACAGAGAAAACCGATAAGAGGGCAAAATTAAGAACCGCAGAAAAGGCTCTACCAACGACTTAAAAAGCTGGTGACGAATCCCTAGATTGTCTTCCGAAACGCTCGGGGACTGCAGAGTCTTTGATAATCCCGCTATCATAGGGTTTGATTCCCTTTAGACCGGAGACTTTGCGTTCCCAATCTTTCGATTGGGTTGCCATTATCAGTACTCGAATTATGCTATCGAGATATCGATCAGGTATGTATCGTTTCGATGTTGCTACATTTAGGTGTCTCCCTTTTAGGTATGAAGGTGAAGTTGAAAAGTAGTGCCACCTGAATCCTGAAGGCACAATTACTCGCAGGGTCTAGGTAACAAGATTAGATCTAGAAAACGACGTATAGTCGTCGCAGATGATCTTCAGGGGGAGAAGTACTATCGAAAGGACGTTCCAACGGGCTTTCTTAATTGCCCATGCCCTGGATAGCGATAATGATGACGCTGCGGGGCGGTACGCCAGCGACCGCGCCTAGAATAGGAGCGATCACCCAGTGTTAGTTGGTCAACTTGTTCCATTCACATCCCTAACGAAACGTATCTGATACCGTTGTGGTATAGATCGAAATTCGTAATTAGAAATGTCTGTTTTCATCCCTGAATTTATCATGGCGACGGCTATATCCATTTCCGTCTGGCATGAATGCTACACAGGAGATAGGAAATTAGTAAATGATAATTCGATAAGTGGTGTATTGCAGTCGACGAGAAAATGTAAGATTAAGTACGCTTTGTTGGTATCCAGATCATTAGAATCGATCATCTATGATCTCATAAGATATTGATTAATATGTTTATTTTTGTATTTAAGTCTACGCAATAATGCATCCGAGATGCATTTCATGGGATCTATGTCGGTGGCAGGGGAGGTGGTGTTATTGAAAATAGGGGGGATAATGTGTCAATCTGCCCGGCTGGAGTCCAATTGCTCATGCCCTGAGACCAAACCAGGGTATCCTTTGCTACTTCGCCAGTCTGGATCTTGTGAATGACGGTTTCCGGAGAGAAGGGTCCGGTTTGTTGACCTTCTTGGGCCAGATAGTATTCAATACTTCGAGGTAGAGGAGGCGGGCTTGTTGGCCCAGGAGAGGTGGGTGGAGTCGTCTTTGAAGGCCCCTGCCGGCTGGAGTTGGACAACTGGTGGCTGATGTGTTGCCCCATGGCGAATCCCATACCCATACCGATGCCTTCAGAGGCTCCCCCGGCGGGATTGTCGGCCGCAGCACGCATGGCTTCAGCAGACTGAAACTGGGTGTAAGCGTTAAGATCGCCGACAATACCCATGCTGGTGCGCCTATCTAAGACCTCTTCCACGGCCGTAGGCAGAGAGATGTTTTCTACCAGCATTTTAGTCAGTTCCAGTCCATAAGCTCCAAATTCAGGGGCGATTTGATTGATAACGAAGGAGCTAAGCTGATTATAGTTAGCAGCAAGGTCCAAGACGGGAATTCCAGAATTGCCAAGAATACTGGCGAAACGTGATACGATTAGATTACGTAATTGATCGGTGATCTCTTCAGTGGTGAAGTGCCCGTCTGTACCGACGATTTCACGCAAAAATGTTTTAGGTTCATTGATGCGTAGGCAGTAGGTACCGAAGGCGCGTAAACGTACGGGACCGAACTCCCGGTCGCGCAAGGTCAACGGTTTTTTTGTACCCCATTTAAGATCGGTGAACCGGCGAGTATTAAAGAAATATATCTCGGCCTTGAACGGGCTCTGAAATCCATGGGGCCAACCCTGTAAAGTAGAAAGAATAGGGGTATTATTGGTTTCCAGTTTGTAAAGGCCAGGTTCAAAAATGTCGGCCAGCCGTCCTTCATTGACCAAGATTGCTACTTGGGTTTCTCGGACGGTCAACATGGCACCGTATTTGATTTCGTTTCCGTAGCGTTCGAAGCGATAGACCATGGTATCCGAACTGTCATCAACCCATTCGATGACATCAACGAACTCGCCTTTTATTTTGTCCCATAATCCCATAGGTTATTCTCCGTCGGTTAGTGTTGCAGCCATTGCCCTATATGTTGCACGACTCCGCAAGTCGGTTCGAGAGTGAATATGATTTGGAGAGCTATTTTCCGACTGAGTGGAGTAGCCGCATTCCTTATGGTTTATATCACACCTTCGTTTTCCAGCTGAGTCTTCAATACCTCGATCTGTACATCAAGATCCTGGATATCGTGTTCCAGTAATTTGCTTTGTTGTTCGATAAAGATTTTCTCGATGGTGATCAGCACGCGACGAAAGTTTTCGTCCAATTCGCCGGAACGAATCCGATGATGGGTGCGGGCATAACCCTGTGAGACCCTTTGCGCACCATCGAGGTAGACATGCATGAATTTGCGTGCTCTTCTGAGTTCTCTGGGGTCATTTGCAACGGAGTGCAATATTTCACGGGCCTTGGCGGTGATGCGTTTTAACCGATCTATCAGCTCCACTGAATCGAGTTCACCGGTGGCATACTCGATGGCGACGATTTTCGCCTCCGCCTGTTCGAGGATATCGGCGATCTCTGGATCATCAGCCGTAAAATGATTTTTCACAATGGGTTTATGTAGTGTTCCAAACCCATAGGAAAAATCAAATCCTAAAGCGCAAAGCAGGCCATAGATGAGCGATATAAGCAGATCCTGATCGGCACCGAGATAGGCCAATGCAGCAGTGCTCAACGAGGTGATGATCCCGGCTGCTCTTTTACCGAGCAGTGATGGTCTGCGGGCAAATCTGCGTTGTGCGTATCTGGCTTCGGCTTTAAGTGCTTGGCGGGTGAGCAGGGCGGAGTAGAGGTAGGCGGCATAGGCACCCAGACTGATTGAGAGATGAAGTAGGTTGCCGCCAATAAGAGAGAAGATTGCTGTAGGTATCAGAGGCAGCGGCAGTAAAAAAAGTAACCATGCGCCGGTGGAGAACGTTCTGTCTTGCAGAGCTATTTGAAAACGCTTCGCCATTGATGTTCCGTTTAGGGGGTTGGATTGAAGGGATTTATATGGCAAACAATGTTTGGCAGGAAGCCAAGAAGATGGTGGAGAATAACAGGATCGTTCCAAATAAACTGCGTATCTTAGGATTCAGCCTTGTTTTGTAGGTCACTTCATGCTCCTTGTCAGGTTCCACCGGAAATGGGAAGAGGTAAATAAAGTTATATGCTATCAATAATCTGTGCACATCTGTCCGTGCAGTGGAGAACCGTGGAAGTAAATAATCGCGCTCTCCGGAAAACTTCCTCCCCTGTATCAATTCTCAACGGTATATAATCTTATATTTAACCATGTTTGAGCATGACAGGTAAAATCAATTCGATTCGCAGCTAATCAAGATGAAACATATCCCGCAAATAAAATCAGTGATGACTCCCTTTCCCTATTTTGTCGAGCTTACTTCAACCCTACGTGAGGCAAAACAGGTGATGAGCGATCGTGCTATTCGCCATTTACCGGTGATGGATGATCATAGGCTTGTTGGTATGCTCACAGACCGGGATATCAAATTAATCCTTGGGCCGGAAATCAACGATCAGTCTCAAGATGAGATTTTAGTCAAGGATGTCTTTATTGAAGAAATTTATATGGTTGAGCTTACCGAGCCCCTCGACAATGTATTATTGCATATGGCCAATAATCACCTTGGATCGGTACTTGTCACAAAGGATGGCAGACTTGCCGGACTGTTTACCGTGACCGATGCATGCAAGTATTTTGGTGAGTTTTTACGAGAGCACTTTTTGCCTCTACATGGAAATGATGCGGCATGAGATGTGGAATAGGAAGTAATCCTCCGTAGTTTACGTTAGTTTATTGAGTATAATTTAACCGTAAAAAGGAGATCAAAAAATGACTTAAAATACAAGAGATACTCCTCGGAATTCAAGACCAAGGTAGTCCAAATAAGTTGAAGGTTCTGAGCCGGCAATGGAAAGGAAAATGGAGGTAGTGGATGAATGTGGCAAACAATGGAGATCGGCGTAGGAGATCAAGCCGGCGTAAAAAGGAACGGTCGGTTAGGGTTCTATTTTTCGGCAGCCGTGGAGAATCACTGCTATGGGAGCGCCGGAAGAGGCGTGGACGACGGAAAACGGACCTCTTCTGGCATTGGTCTCGAAAGGATATACCGGGATTGGTGTTGATCGGGGTTCTGTTTGTCATATTGACCGTTGCATTGGTCTATCTATGGATTAATGGTATTTTAAGGTCGGGATAAGACCTAAATCTAAATAGAGGAACAAGCATCATGAAATTATCGAGTTCCGTATTGCAAAACAATCAGGCAATACCTGGCGACTATGCATTCTGCATTGAGGATAGTCAGCAGCATGCCATCCTAGGGTCCAATAAAAACCCACCTTTTGAATGGAGTCAGCTGCCCACGGGAACGAAGTCTTTGGTATTGATCTGTCATGATCCAGATGTACCTACCAGGCCGGACGATGTCAACAAGGAGGGTCGTGTCGTACCTGCAGATCTACCTAGAACGAATTTTTATCACTGGATTTTAATCGATCTTCCTCTGCAACCCGCTCGGATCGAAACCGGAGAGTTTTCCAACGAGGTGACCCCTGGAGGAAAACCCGGACCTGATGGGCCGCGAGGTACCCGCCAGGGCATTAATAGTTACCGCGATTGGTTTGAGGGCGATTCCGAAATGGAAGGTGATTACTTTGGCTATGATGGCCCTTGTCCTCCCTGGAATGATAGCCTGCTTCATCACTATGTATTCACCCTGTATGCGTTGGATGTTGAACGTTGCCCCGTGGAGGACGGCATTACCGCAGCGGATGTGCTCGAAGCAATCGACGGTCATATACTTGATCAGGCCACGTTGATGGGTACATATAGCCTGAATCCTGATGTGCGGGCCTGAGAGCTTGTATCTGGTTGCGGGGTGAAGGGGCGCTTCAGGGATGAGCACTATTGTGGTGAGATTGGCTGTGGGTAACCGTTCACGACATACACCGAAATACCGCCATCCCGGCATGGAAGCCGGGATCCAGTGCTAGGGAGAGCTAGTCATATGACTGGCGAAGGGTAAATATTACCCTCCATGGTCTCTGGGTTCCGGCGATCCATTCCGGAATGACGATGCCTGTGGACGGTTATGCGTGGGTTTTCAGTCCATATGCGCAGGGACCGAACCGGTACCATAGTGGGTCGTTACATAGTCGTCGATGAGTTTCTGAAAATCTTTGGCAATAGTGTCACCTTTGAGGGTGACCGTCTTTTTACCATCGACATAGACTGGGGCAACCGGATGCTCTCCGGATCCAGGCAGGCTGATACCGATATTGGCATTCTTGCTTTCTCCGGGACCATTGACCACGCAACCCATGACGGCCACGCTCATCTCTTCTACACCTGGATACCGCTTACGCCATTCGGGCATTTGGCGACGCATATAGGACTGTATCTTCCCAGCGAGGCCCTGGAAGTAGTCACTGGTGGTTCGTCCACAGCCCGGGCAAGCCACGACCATGGGGGTGAAGGAACGTAATCCCATGGTCTGCAATATCTCTTGGGCAACGATGACTTCTCGGCAGCGGTCACCTCCGGGGTCAGGAGTCAATGAGATGCGGATGGTATCGCCAATGCCCTCCTGTAGTAGCACCGCTAGGGCCGCGGTCGAGGCGACGATGCCCTTTGAACCCAAACCGGCCTCGGTGAGTCCGAGATGAAGCGGGTAATGACATTGTTTGGCGAGATCCCGATACACTGAGATGAGTTCCTGAACGCCACTGAGTTTGCACGACAATATGATTCTGTCGTGGGCCAGTCCCAGTTGTTCGGCACGTCTGGCGCTGCTAAGGGCCGATTCAATGAGGCTGTCGTGAGTGACCTGGGTGAGTGATTTGGGCTTGGGGAGGTGATTGTTATCGTCGAGTTTGCGCGCCAGCAGTTCCTGATCCAGACTACCCCAGTTGACGCCGATTCTCACCGGTTTTTCAAGCCGGCATGCGAACTCGATCATCTGGGCAAATTGCTCATCCCGTTTTTTCCCACGTCCCACGTTTCCTGGATTGATCCGGTATTTGGCCAGGGCTTCGGCGCATGCCGGGTGTCTGGATAGCAGCTTGTGACCGTTGAAGTGAAAATCACCAACAAGCGGCACGGCGATACCCATGCGATCCAGCTGATTGCGTATTTTCGGAACCGCCCGTGCGGCGTCCTCATTGTTGACCGTAATCCTGACCAGCTCCGATCCTGCCTTGGCGAGTTCGGCGCATTGCCCAGCGGTAAGGTTTGCATCTGCGGTGTCGGTATTGGTCATGGATTGGACAACGACAGGGGCATCACCACCGATGAGTACCTGACCGACACGTACCGGGGTTGATGTCTGGCGCGAAATGGTTGTGGGCTTGCTGGTCATGGAGAAGAATAATCTAGGGCGAACGGTTTATAATTGGGAGTTTCCACTGGATACCCATATACTCATTCGTCATGGGTATATACAACGGTATCTTACCACAAGGTCATTAAACTTTACCTGGATAGAGGGGGACGCTATGTACTGCCAGGAATCACTTTGGTTCAAGACGCAAGGACGTGGGACCCATGAAATCAGTGACAGAATCAATGCCATGGTCAGCGGCTGCGGGCTGTCAATGGGTCTATGTCACATATTCATTCATCATACCAGCGCATCGCTGATTATTTGTGAGAATGCCGATCCTTTAGTGAGGGAGGACCTAGAATGCTTCATGGCCGCCAATGTGCCTGATGGTGACCCCATGTTTAAGCATCGTTCCGAGGGGCCTGATGACATGCCGGCTCATGTTCGCAGTGTGTTGACCGCAACGGAACTGACTATCCCCATTAGCGAGGGGCGTTGCGCGCTCGGCACTTGGCAGGGGATTTATTTGTGGGAGCATCGCATTTCACCTCACCGGCGAATGCTGACGATAACCGTCAGTGGTGAGTGATCACTTGCAGGATTTAGTGATCTACCAACATAGTATTGATGGATACAGAGCCCCCCAAGTGCGTCAATGCAAGGCGCGGTCCGCAGGGAGTGGCACATGCCCTTTTCAAGGACCGCAACGCCGCAGTGGCGCATTTGGGGGGGCTCCCTTCGGGCGAGACGATAAGCGGCCATCTGCGTTGTTGTGCTCCCTTAAATTAGCTACCGCTAGTCCTGCGGTCGCACGCCTAGCAGCTAGTCGCTCCTCGCCTCGCTGTACCCATCAATTCTATGTTGGCAGACCACAAGGTTTTAGTCGCTATGGGCGATAAATCTATGATGTCTCAATCGAATGCCGCAGGGGTGGTCGACGAATACCGGCGGATCAAGGAAAGGTTCGAAGCCGCTAAGACCGGGAGCAGTTTACTGTTGACCCAAGCCCTGGATTGCGCTTTAACCATCGATAAACCGTTACCAGGACGGCCTCAAAGTGTAGATGTGGCCCTTGGCTTGCTGGATTTGGGTGTAGATCAGGCTACCCTGATTGCCGCCTTATTAAGTGATCCTCGCCTTAGCGACAGTCTGCAACTCAGCACCATCCGCCACACTTATGGGGATGATATCGCTCAATTGGTCAACAGCGTGCATTGGCTAAACACCTTTCGCAAGTGCGAATGCGAGCAAATAAAGACTCCTGAACAGGCAGAACGTCTGCGTCGGATGTTGCTGGCGATGGTCAAAGACATCCGGGCCATGCTCATAAAGCTGGTAACTCGTCTACAACGGTTGCGGCTCTTGCCGGGGGAGCGTTATGACATTCGTCGATGTATAGCTCGTGAGACCTTGGATATCTATGCCCCTCTAGCCCATCGCTTGGGGATTGCCAAGTTAAAGTGGGAACTGGAGGATCTGGCCTTTAGGTACCTTAACCCGCTGGTCTATAAGCGTATTGCCTCGGCCCTGGAAGAGACCCGGGCTGCCCGAGAATCCTATGTAAGCTCATTGGTAGATATTTTAAAGGGCGCATTGCAAAAGGAACTGCTCGTTGCAGGGATTAGTGGCCGTCCTAAGCATATCTACAGCATTTGGCAGAAGATGCGTCGTAAGGGACAAGGTCTGGAACAGCTCTATGATCTGAGCGCGGTTCGGATTGTCGTGCAACAGGTTTCGGAGTGCTATGCCGTACTCGGTATGGTGCATGCGCTCTGGAGGCACGTTCCGGAGGAGTTTGATGATTATATCGCCAACCCCAAACGAAACGGTTATCAGTCACTGCATACGGCCATTATTGGGCCCCAAGGGAAGATCGTAGAGGTACAGATACGTACTCGGGAAATGCATGATTTTGCTGAACGAGGCGTGGCCGCACACTGGTTTTACAAGGAGGGAGGGCGTCAGAAGGCGATGGCGAGAAGCAGTGTTTCGCATCTGCAAAAACTGCTGGAAGCCGATCATGATGGTAAGGCGCTGCTTGACAG
>JAAEPA010000443.1 GCA_024222475.1 Gammaproteobacteria bacterium
ATCGACCCTGAAATAATTGGCTGGTGACACGAAGCTGTGCATTGATGTAGCCACTGTACCGCCGGTGGGTCTCTCCAACGGCTCGAGACAAACCATCCTTGGTACCGAGCGCGAGGATCAGAGGGACATGATTCGGCATGAGGCAATAGGACCATACCTCAACACCGTTAGCGACGCAGTGTTGGGCGAGCAAGTTTCGGTAGAGTGCGTAGTCGTCTTCCTCAATAAAGATCCGTAGACGACGGTTACCCTGCTGCGTGGCATGGTGGGCAATACCGGGAATGGTGATTCTGGGAAGACGAGCCATAAGCGGATAATATCCTAGGCACTAAATAGTGCAAATGGTAAAGTGTCACCGTAATTTAATTCCGTAATTCCGCCTGCGCTAGCGAAGAAGCGGGTTCAACCTCCAATGACTCGTCTAACCACAGACATAAAATCAGAACTCGGCTGCTTCTACTTCCATATAGGCCTGCGCACCATGCGGACCCAGTTCATTCTCGTAACCGGCCCAGCCCTTGTACTGTATTGTGGCTTGCAGTGAAATTGCCTTGACATCGCTGCTGTCCAGATCAGCATTAAATGCTTTTTCTGCTGATGAATAAACGGCCTGAAGATAATCGCGGTATGCCTTCACCATCGCCGCATCACCTGTCGGGCCATGTCCCGGAACCCAGGTTTTAGCCTCGATTCCGAGTATTTTATCCACGCTGCCGATGTTTCCCATGAAGTTACCGTCCGACATTCTCGGGATGCGATCAGCGGTAACATTGTCTCCCAGAAAAACGACGCCATCTTCCTCGATCTCGATCATAATATCGGTCCGGGTATGCGCCTGACCATGGTGGTGTATACGAAATGTCTTGTTGCCTATTTTAAAGCTATCGCCATGTTTGACCGCATGATTGGGTCCAACGACCTTGGTGCCTTTGGTGGCACCTTCTGTCAGTCTCTCCATTAATTCAACCCATGTATCACCGCTGCCTGCATCCACCATGGCAAGCATTTCTACATGTCCATAAATCGGTGCATCCGGGTAGGCCGTGCGGATTGCCTGGTTTCCCAGCCAGTGGTCACCATGGATGTGGGTATTGAATACGGCGATGACCAGTTGATCAGATACCTTTTCAAGCATCCTCAACACCATTTCACCGGCCTGTACGCTGGAGCCTGGGTCAACGATAACAACCCCCTCATTGGTTAAAACAATTCCCGGGTTGTTCATGAATCCCTGGTTGCTGACATTGGGCATTTCCAGCGGACCGTGTATCACCCATGTATTCTCGGCAACCTTTTCGAAAGGGTAGTCACGGACCGGTGTTCCCGAGGCTGCTGACAATGATGTAATGCCGGCAAGAAAAAGCGAACACAGAACGACGATGGTCATTTTCATAGTGCGGAACCTTTTATACTAAGATATGTAAGAGCATAGGGCATCAGGTCGATTTCCGCTATCCTGAAAATAGCTATTGACTTGCCAGCAAGATGAGAGAACAATTAAAAACATACTGACTGGTCTGTTTTATGGCAACAGCAACACCAAAAGCACTGGCGACACGCGAAAAAATTCTGCAGGCCGCGGATAAACTCTTTTATCTGCACGGCTATAACGCAACAGGACTGGATCGGATCATTCGTGAAGCAGGTATTACCAAAGGTAATTTTTATTATCATTTTAAAAGCAAGGAGGCCTTGGCCACTGCGGCACTGGAGCGACATTTTGAGATCACCTCCAGGGAGATGGTTAAAGGCGTCATGGGCGATGGGCAATCACCATTGACGGCACTGTTTTCCATTCTAGATTTGTTGGCCCTGCGCCAAACGGAACAATACCAGGCTGGGCATATTTGCGGGTGTTATTTCGGTAACTTTACTTTGGAGATGAGTACCGAGAGCAAAGCAGTGCGCCGTAAAGTACAGAGCATTTTCGATCGCTATCGAGCAATGTTCCGCGATTTGCTCGAACGCGCGGCCGAGGCCGGTGAGATTGCCGCTTACGTCAAACCCGGCGAGGCATCCGGGGTTATTCTCAGCTTGATGGAAGGCGCGATTTTACTCGACAAGGCGCAACAACATCCCGGTGCGGTGTCAAGCGCCGTCAAGTTCATCAAACAGTATGTTGTAAAATGAATAGGACAGTGTATTTTTTTACCCACAATATTGACCGACCGGTCTGTATTTTTTGCTGTAAACAGGAGTAAGCACATGAATGGAAAAGCATTAATTTCACCAACCATTCCCTCCGGCGAAGAACAACGGGTCGAGGGCACCCTGAATCAGGTTGCGCAGGCCCTGGGTTTCGTACCTGATGGGTTACGGCTTTATGGTATTAGTCCACCGCTGCTGGAAAACTTTGTTGGCGGTATCGGCTACTTCAGGGAGCACCCGGTGCTGCGCCAGGAATTACTGGCCATGATCCGTTATCTCGCCTCTTCCGAGGCCGGTTGTCAATTCTGCATCGATCTCAATGAAGGGTTTCTCACCAGCATGGGCATTGAATTAGATGAGATTCGCGCCTCTCGAAGTGATCCGGAAAATGCACCCCTCAACCCTAACGAAAAGCAATTGCTTGGGCTGACACTAAAGTCACTTTCAGATCCGGAGGCTGTCATCCAGGAAGATCTAGACACAGCACGCGAACACGGATGGACGGATAGAGATATCTTTGACGCCATCGTGATCGCCGCTAATAATCGAGCATTTAATATTGTTCTGAAGACCTTTAAGATCGAACACCAGGGCGCCTTTGCCTAAGCGATTACGAACCATGCCCGTCTGCTTTCGACGGGCATGATTCCACTGCCGGCACCCATACCCACGACAAGCCGGGCCTGGCAAAGAGCAACATATTCAAGTTGGCATCCTGTCTTACCCGCTTGCAAACACCCTACCTGGTCAGATCGACCCGTTATTCTCCACCGCCCTTATAGAGAAACTTTTTAGCCTTATCGCTGATCTCCGGGTTCTTCAGTGATGCGGCAACGCCACCCTCGCTCAACAATTGGACAATCCGTTCGCGACCGGGTAGATCGGCATGCATTACGTGATCGATCATTTGCCGAATGATCACCTCCTCTTGAAGGTAGCGGATAGCTAGATCGGCAATAGCCTGATCGGACATATGCTCGAACCAATCCAGCCCCTCGCGATATACGATACGGCTGGCAAGCACTGAGGCGATTACCCGGGTCAGATAAGCCGATGGAATACGCTCAAATAGATCATCACCAACAAGCTCGGTTAATACCCTCGGCAAATACTCCTCCACCAGGCGGTGCATCAGCTCGCTATCGGATACCTCTAAGGTGGCAATGACCTGGGTAATGGCATCGGTTGCCCTATCTATCACGCGACTTAGACGGATGCTGAGTTCAGGTAGCGACATTCCAGGCTTGTGCTTGTGTTCATGAAATAGGATCCGCGCCTCTAACGCGGCCAGCTCGCGCAGCTTGACCAGGACCTCGTTTATGAAGCGGTCCTTCATCTTTAAAAACTCCCGTTCAGTGAGCAGCATGCTGGCGATAATTTCGTAGCTACTACAAATCACTCCGCATTTATTTGCCGAACTGTCCTTGATGATGATGACGCCCTGCTGGGAGAGCTGCTGGCGTGCTTGAGGGGAAATAAATAGATTAGCACCCTCGACAATGACCCGGCTGGAAGGGGTCCCTGCCGGGGTCAAGAATTCCCGCCAATTGTGTTCATTGATGGTCCGAGGTCGACCACCTGCCGGGATGAAGGCGTCCGTGATGAGTCGATTATGCATGCTGTTACGTGCCTGTATGCCCCCGGGTTGATCAATCGTGAGCAGACGCCCCTTGGGACCAAGACAATGGGTATTGAAGCGGATAACCGGCAAGTCCTCATCGGCCAACCGCAATAGCTCCTCCTGATCCAGTCCATCCGGATCTTCGAGGCAACCACTGCCGTCGGCGATACCGAGAATGCGGGCATGATCACCATATTCGCGCCGTAGGATCCGGATTTCGTTGCCGGCCACATCGCCATCGGGTCCGCCCGTCATCTTGACGGTGAAGGCCTCAACACGTGGATCGATATCGCAGGCACGCAAGGCCGCCTCAAGAAAGACCGTAACACCTTCACTGGTGACCCCGTACAGCTTGTGATTGATGCCCGCTCCCGGCTTCGAGCTCATAAATGCATCCGGCATTGGATGACCCCGGTGGCGAGCGCGTTCCACGATCCAGGTGATCAGATCGTTGGATATGTTCTCATCGGGTCCGAGATAGATCTGCTCATTGTGTTCCAGATAATCCACCTTAAGTCGTTTCAATCCTGGGTCGGGAATAATCAGGTCTAATAGGGCATCCGCATAGGCGCGGCCCACCCGCTCGAAGTCCGTTCCCGGCTGGGCCAAGATCACCCCTTTGGAACCGCCTTCCGGGATGTCCTTGTTCTTTAACTGCTGAGCATGCGCCAGGCCGTATACCTCATCGTAAAGGCGTTCACTCTCCAGGGCATACTGCTCCTGTCCCGAAGGGCGCACGATCCTTACCCCGCCACGGGCGATGTCGCGAAATCGCACATGAAAACCATCAAAACCAAAGCCAACAATGAAATACACCCCATATGGGGTCTCCTCTCGCCCCGGTGCCTGCAAAAAAGCAGGGGCGATCCGTAACGCCAAGGCATACCGGTCCGGCAGGTTGATATTACATCGTAAGGTCGCGCCGACGGCTTCCCGAAGGGATTGCAGAATCTCACATTCATCCTGGTTGGCTATTTCATCATCGAGACGCTGGGCCAAGCGTGCGGATTTGGCCTCGCCATTTGAATCCTCACTCACAGTAAATCGCTCGACAAACAGGGCCGCAATCGCTTGCGCGTGCTCCTTATGGCGTAACAGCGCCCGCACGATACGTTCCCGGGAGAAGGCCAGGGCATCCCTTTTCAACAAGCGCTGATGCACTAAATGACCCAAGGCCAGTAATACCTCAGCGTGTAGCAGGCCGGTTCCCGGCAGTTGATGTGCTAGATCCATTGCCCCCTCATCCAGGTATACCAGCTGCCTAAGATCCAACTCGAGCTGTTGCCAGAGTGCCGTGGCAGGATCCAGGGCCTCCCCTGAGCGGTCAACCAGAAAACTGAGCAAGGAGATGACCTCACGACCCTGTTGTTCAAAACTATCCAGATAGGCCCTCTGAATATCCACGCCCTGCCACCCCAGATAGCGGGTGATACGCTCAAACAGTAAACGTCTGCCTATACCCCTGGCCGCCACGGTAATACTGCTCATATCATATTCCGGTCGCGACTCAAGTCTTACCAGGCTGCTGCCGGTATTCCAGATCTGCTCTACCAGATGCAGCTGTCTGCAAATCTGGGGAGCTGGAGTTACCAGTAGATAATTGGCCGAACAGGCTCTGAGATGCCGTGAGAGCTGGGTCTGCGTAAGGGTAATTTGCTCAGTACGTATATAGTCGAGCACCTGCTCAAACTTGGCCTTCTGTTGGCCATCACCAGCATCGAATAATGCACGCTCTCCCAAATCGAAAACATCCAGTACTCGACTGCCATCGGTGGCGGTATAGACCTGTGCGGAATGCAGGGGTTTTGCACGCGGCAAGCGGCGTACGAATTCACTCAACTGGCCTGGATAGCTGCGATCGCTGATAGACGTATAATGCGTTCCTTCCTTGTTTCGTAGGATGATGGTCTGAGACAGACCGCTGGCTTCGGCCGCGATGATCGCCTTGATATGACTCAAGCGCATATCCTGGTCGGTATCATGGAAATAGGACGCCGGCATATTGGCAAAAAAGCGTGGAGCGATTTCCTCAGCGCTTTGCTGCAGCCCCTCGAGTAACTCCTTTATGATCAGCAAAGATTCCGCCTGATCATCACCTTCTTCTATGGTCATTCCAAATACTCTTCAGTTGTAGAATTAATGGGTAAACCCAAACATCAATAAGTCAGGCCAATGCCAAACGGGTTGGCAGACTTGGTGAGCGCGATCATCACAATATAGGCAAACACCGCCAGGGCGGCGAGCCAGGCCCCTACCCTGATGGGTTTGGCCCTACCCCTTTTTATGGCGACCATGCCCAGCGCAATATATATCAGCAACAGTACAACCTTGAGGGTCAGCCAGGCCTGAACGAAGGGGTACTGGGCAATGAGCACCGTTAGCGTGATGGCGCTCAACAGCAAGATACTGTCATTGACATGAGGGAGCACCTTGACCCAAGGCCGATCCAAACGGCTAGAATCTACCAGCACCCAGTAACCGCGGATAAAAAACAGTGAAAAACTGATGATGATTGTAATTATGTGTATCAGTTTCACCCAATAATAACTGCTCATACCTTATTTTCCCCGCGTAATTTTGAACGATTGATAACTTCAATACGAGCACAGTATAGATCCCCATGTACAACTTAGCGCCAAAATGATAACCTTATGAGCCACTTGCAAGAGTTCATCATCTCGTTTCCTGACAACGAAAAAAATCAGCTGCGGAACGGGGCTCAACACGCATATCGAAACGTTTTTTTAGCTGTCAGGATCCAGGCTGGGACATTGCAAGGGGGCATTTTAGCAAACCGCCCCAATCATCGTCTGCCGTAGTCGGCATGTGACATTGAATCTGGTCATGCCGAGGACTTTTTAGCCCAGCTGAAAAATAGCGTTCTCAGCATTCCCAATGACGCTACCTCGATCAGGCCAATGTAAACCACCTCGGTGACCGGTAGGCGATACGGATATAACGTCAACTGCAAATGCCATCCGTAACAAGCATTTTTTGTACAGTGCCACAATCAAGGATGTTGGACGAACTGCGTTCAACTGCCCTTTAGTCTATTTCAACCCATCATTTTGGGAGGAGTTTTCATGCCTAAAAGAGCATACCAACCTTCAAGTTTAGATAAAGCCGTACCCGCCAGTGTCGTAGAAAAAGTCTCCAAATCGAAGAAAAAGCAATTGATCGGTCCCTTGTATCCCTATCCCAGGAAGATGGATCGGCTGGATTACGAGAATAAAAAGGAGGACCTTCAGGTCGAACTGTTGAAAATGCAGGCATGGGTCAAGGATAAAGGTGAACGTGTCCTCATGATCTTTGAGGGCCGTGATGCCGGTGGCAAAGGGGGCACCATCAAGCGCTTCATGGAACACATGAACCCCAGACAGGCCCATGTTATCGCCCTAGGCGTCCCTACCGAGAGAGAGCGTGGTCAGTGGTTCTTTCAAAGATACATCTCTCAACTGCCTACCAAAGGGGAAATGGCCCTGTTTGACCGCTCCTGGTACAACCGCGGCATCGTCGAACCGGTGATGGGCTTTTGTACCCCGGAGCAGCACAAACGTTTCCTGGTTCAGGCCCCCGAGTTTGAACAAATGTTGATCCAGGACGGCTTTCGGATATTCAAGTTCTGGTTCTCGGTAAGCCAGGAGGAGCAATTTCGCCGCTTCAAGTCCCGTGAACTCGACCGGCTCAAACAATGGAAGTTGAGCCCGGTAGATCAGGACGGTCTGACCCGCTGGAAAGACACCACCAAAATGAAAAATCTGATGTTCAAGAATACCGACACCAAGTGGGCGCCGTGGACGGTCATCCGTTCCGATGGCAAGAAGCGCGCACGACTGAACTGTTTGCGTCACGTACTGCACAACCTTCCGTACGATGGGAAGAACAAGAAAGTGGCCATTGCTCCTGATCCAAAGATCGTAGGGTCAACAAAGGCGATGTATGAGGTCTCTTAGGGATTGAAATCCGCCTTTTGGGTGTTAGCAAAGCGAAGGATCGCTCTGCTAACATTGTTATTCACTCCCACCCAGAACAAGAAGTCTAATAGGCGTGGGATACAGCCGGGTTGTGCAAGCTGGATACCAGATCTAGATAATCCTCATCCGCCGGGGTAAAAAATCCATGGCGGATTAGGAAATCGATGATGACCAGATTGCAGTTTCGTTTGACCTCTTCAGTATCCCGGACGAGTTGAGCGACCTTGTCCAGAGGCCACAGCAGGAACTCTTCGACCTCACCATCGGTGCAACGGGGAGTGAAATCTCGGGGCAATTCCAGGTCGTAGCAGTAGATCACATCCGGCTTGAGCCCTTTGTCGGTCTCCGCACAGTAAGTTATCGCCCCTGTGGATATCGCCCTTTCGGCCAGTTCCGTCGAGATCGCTGCCTCCTCCCAACACTCCTTAGCTAGATTTTCATAAAGGCCTATCCCATAAGGCACGCCACCGGCCACCATATTATCCAGCTTGTTGGGATCATTCCATTTGGTATGGGCACGCCGTCCCAGCCACATCTTTATCTCATCGGCATCCCGTACATAACCGTTCAAATGCTGACCGAATGCCCGCAGTCCAAAATAAGGCGCCGAGGCGCGGTCCATGAGCAACAGAGCCTCATCACGAGTAGACGCCGTGACTGGATACATCTCACCATGGCGGCGGGCGATCAACCCTTTCGTCAATAACTCCCCAAGAATTTCGCCTACGATCTCAGTGCGCTGTTCGAATGACTTTAGATGAGCCGATAGATTGACCTCAACAGGCCCCACTTCGAATACGTCGGGCCAACTCTTCAGCTGTTCAGCAAATGCGTGCTTGATCCATCCCACGCGCATATTGTCCACCTTAAAGGATCGGAAGTGATTGAGGTCGTAGGTATTACAAGCATTGATGCGATCAAAAAAGCTCACGTTATTCCCAGTCGTCTGCGTAAATATTTCGAGTGATTAAAACCCTAGGAGATCAAATGGGATGATACCATCGCCCAATCGATGGCTGCGAGGTATCTCCTTCTCCCTTTGAGGGGAGAAGGAGATAAGTAACTTGACACCTAAAAGAAGGCTAACGCCGCATTCAGACCGGCACCAATCCTTCATCCCACTTCTCTACTCCTGGCGGGATCTTCCCAACAAGCAATGAGGCGAAGGCAAAGAGCGCCTTGCGGGCGTCGCCGATAGGATAATAGAAGGCATTCCAGTTTTCGCTATCCTCCCCATCGTGGACTGGAATGACATGATCGAATTTCCAGCCGTGGTGCAATTCCACGATGGCGCTTGCCGCCCGTTTTTCTATATTCTGCAGGTCCTTGAGTGACAATATGGTCTTCTGCCGGGTGGTGCGTCGTAGCAGCTTACGCCGCTGCACATCGGTGAGAAAGGCCGCCAGATCTACACGCTGTTCCGGCGCCTTGAGATAGTTGATTTCGTCTTTGCTCAGCGGAGACAGATACACCGTCAGGGTGGGGATATCCTTGAGTGCGCCGGATTCGCGCAATCTCGCGGGAATGAATGGATTGCCCTCAAAGAACGCATCCTTACCCTGCTCCAATATCCTCTCAATGGAGGCCACCTCTAGGCATTGCAAATCACCGCGCACATCAGCGGACACATGACCGGGTTGCTTGGCCAGCTGTTCAATCTCCGCCCGCGGACGAAAATAATAGTCTACCCCTTCTTTCTCACCAGGTCTCGGATCGCGATCGTTATACAACACGATCTGCTTTAAATTATCCGCCAGTTCCGGATAAAAGTTTTTCAAGGCATGGTAAAGCGGTCCTTTACCAATGCATGACGGACCCGCCAACATCACAAACCTTCCCATTGAATACCCCCGTTTAAGAAAAAAATTTCAATTCGACCATAACATTCACATGGCTCATTGCAGAGTATAGATCGAATTTCTAGGATGCGGGGCCTCGGCGAGGGATCGGTGGGAAGAACCCTTAATTATTTCCTTTCTACAACCTTAAACCCTGCTTTTTCTACCGCTGCGGTCAAACTATTCGTATCGAGGGACTCCCCACGTATCCGCACCAGACCAGAGGAAAGTTCAGGGGTCGCCTCTTCAACCTCATCGAAGACCTCCAAGGTATCCTTCACATTGGTCACACAGTGTTGACAGCTCATACCGTCTACTTTTAGCGTTAGATTCGTCTCATGATCGATACGCTCCGCGGTCTTCGCCGGCCAGCGACTTTTCAGCCTCAAGCCAGAGTGATATACAAATAAGCCACACAGCAGCAACGCCGAAACAGTACTCACCCAAGAAACCTGGTGATGCTGATGGGAACTGATCTGTTGTACATCCCCCAGTAAGAAATCAAAACCAAGACCCAGTGCCATGCTCATGAACACCACTACGGCGAGATACAAGCCCAGCACCTTACCCCCCAAGGCCCTGTAAACCGCACCCATGGTAGCCACATTGGTAGCGGGCCCTGCCATCAGGAAAACCAATGCCGATCCCAGGGGCATGCCCGCCGCGATGAGTGAAGCCGCAATCGGAACCGAACCGGTAGTGCATATATAAAGCGGCAAGGACACGATAAGTACCAGGAACATACCGCCCAGACCTTGGGCCCAGCTCACTTGACTCAGGTAATCGGGAGGAAATGCAATAGAAATAGCGGCGGCAATCAATATACCAACCAGAATCCACATATCGATAGCCGCCAAGAGATCAAATATGGCGTAGCGCAATACCGAGATCAATCGATAGGGTCCTCGGCGGTCCCTGCGCCCCTCATCCTGAGGAGCCGGCGGCGCGGTCTCAACCTCATCATTGACCAGACGATTGACCAGCCCTCCACCGATCAATCCGGTCACAAACGCGGCAATGACCTTGAATATGGCAAAAGGCCAGCCCAGAAATGAGGCGCTCACCAGAATGGAATCTACTCCCGTCTGGGGAGTGCTGATCAAGAAGGCCGTGGCCGCACCCTTTGAAGCCCCGTCGTTTCTCAGACCGATGGCAGTAGGTACCACTCCGCAGGAACACAGTGGCATAGGAACACCTATCATCACCGCACGGAACACACTGCCCATGGTGGAGGCACTTAAGCGACGCCGTATCAATCCACGAGGTAAAAACTCATGCAACAGACCTGCCAGCAGTAAGCCCGCCAGCAATGCCGGGGCAAGATCGAGCAGAATAGTCCACAGCGCTTGCAGATAAGATTCGATCATTGAAGCAGTAGAAAACTCAATCTCCATTGGACAATTTTAGGAACATAATTTTTCAGATAAATAAGTACCAAAAATAATTGGTGCACATAGCTCACCAATGGCAATTAATTATCTGACTATCTATAGTTTAGTCCAAATCCTCAGCCAGGGAACCCCGCAGGGGTTCAGAGAGTTTATCCAGTTGATGCCGATAGTGCTCGTGATCAATACCAATACCGATAGCCGCCCCTTTTTTAGCTGCAGCGATCATTTCCAGGGTCAATTCGAAACGCAGAAAATGCACAGCGGAGGTTTTCTCTTGCGTTTCGCGTTCCATATCCTCATTGGCGATAGGGTGAACGCGCTCGAATCCACTGACCTGAACCCAGGTTTGCCGCTCGACCCCAATGAGCTGCGCAAGTCGGCGCTGTCTTTCTTCGACGTCTCCATATTCGATCATCAGGGTAGCCTTCCAATTCGAACCGTCGGGAATCAGCGGATTGTAGGCATCCAATTCCTCTTGGATGCCATCGGGTTCGAATATTCGCTCGACCCGCAGCATTTCCTGGACCTGGTATTGCATGCTCAACCGGTCCTCGAAATGCAGGGTTGCATTAGGCCCGATGGGCACGACGCGGATCTGTTTATGCGCCATGACCTTGGCTCGAAAATCGGGACGAATCTCCACATATTTCTCAAGTGAATAGAGGTCTTCGCGGTTTAAGTTTTCCATGTTACACCATTGCGATCTGAGGGTTTATTTCAATTCAATCCGTAAGCCATCCGCAACAGGGTCAGCGGATGCGTTGGTGAGCGGCCATCATTGAGACCACTGCCGATCTGGTGGCCCGCCATCGGACAATCGCTGCTGAAATGGTCCGCTGCAGCCTTGTTCACCCGGTTGACTACCGGTCGGCAGATCTTCGTCGAAAAATCATGGAACTCGCTCTTGATGGCATAGGTCCCATCATGCCCTGAACAACGTTCGATCACCTCGATCTGGGTATCCGGCACCAGTTTCAGCAGGTCACGGGTCTTGAGACCTATCTTTTGCACCCGCAGATGGCAGGCGGTGTGATAGGCGACTTTGCCCAAAGGATTCTTGAAATCCGTATTTAGCTTCCCCTCCTTATGGCGCAGCATCAAGTATTCGAAGGGATCGTAAATATGCCCCCTGAGTTTTCTCAGTAACGCATCATCGGGAAACATCAACGGCAGTTCCTGTTTGAACATCAGCACACAGGAAGGCACGGGGGCGACGATATCCCAGCCCTGTTCGACCTTCTCGACGAGCGCGGGTAGGTTATTATCCTTGGCCCGTTCTACCGCCTCCAGATCACCCAACTCCAGTTTAGGCATGCCACAACATTGCTCCTTTTTAACCAAGCTGACCGCAATGCCATTGTGTTCGAAGACCTTGACCAGATCCTCCACCAGCTGCGGTTCGTTATAATTACCATAACAAGTGGTAAACAAGGCCACCCGACCGCGGGTACCCACCACTGCTTCAGGCGCACGCTTGTCCGAAGTGTGGCTAATCAAACGCTTGCGCGCCGTGTCGCTGTGATAGGAAGGCAAAACGGCCTTTGGATGCACGTTCAGCGTTTTTTCCAATAGCTTGCGCATGGCCGGTTGTTGATTTGCCACGTTGACGATCTGGGAAACTACGGGGATCGATGCGAGACGACCCACCGCATCGGTGGAACTCAGCACCTTGTCCCTCATCCTGGCGCCATCCTTTTTATACTTGACCGCCTTAGCCCTTAACATCAGATGAGGAAAATCGACGTTCCAGTCATGGGGCGGCACATAGGGACACTTGGTCAGATAACACAAGTCGCACAGATAGCAGTTATCAATGACCTTCCAATAGTCCTGCTTGTCGATGCCATCGACCTCCATGGTCGATGATTCATCGACCAAATCGAACAGGGTAGGAAAGGAATTACACAAACTCACGCAACGCCGGCAACCGTGACAAATGTCATAAACACGCTCCAGCTCGGTAAAGAGCGCAGTTTCGTTATAAAATTCGGGATTTTTCCAGTCCAGTGGATGCCGTGTAGGGGCCTCCAAACTTCCCTCTTTAAAACCCTCGGCGGATGACATAAGATTTTCCTAGTGATTTATGGAGGGACCAACCCGCCCCTATAGGTCCAGTGGTCTACCAACATAGTATTGATGGATACAGAGCCCCCCAAATGCGTCAATGCAAGGCGCGGTCCGCAGGGAA
>JAAEPA010000444.1 GCA_024222475.1 Gammaproteobacteria bacterium
CCCCGGCCACCGTCAACAAGGACCTGGTGGCCACCTGGAGCGTCCCCTGGGGATCGTGCGGGAGTTGACCGCCCACTGAGCTCTTGCAAGGACTCTCGATCAAGTGCGTCGGTGTCTTGGAAGAACTGGCGGTGGAGCTTTGCATTGAAATTTAAACAGAGTGCCATGAAATTTATAGTGTTTGCCGTAATAATTGTTTTTATCTGGAATGCCCATTCCGCCGAGCTCGATAGCGTGACTCCAAGGGGCATAGAACTCGAAGACGGGGTCAACGAAATCAATAGAATTATAAATAAGCGACTTCAAGAGGGGCACCTTTCAAATTCCAGTTGACAGTTTCGAGGAAACCTCTGGTGATAGTAGGATGGTAATTAGAATCGTGTATCCTTAAGATTCATCAACATCCAGCGCCAATCAGAGTCAATGCGATGAAGTTTACCAGACGTGCAGATTTAGATCCCCAGACCCGTATCCATATCGTTATGCTCGCTTGGCTGGGTCAAGGTGTCTACGGGAAAATGACGGAAATCGCCAACACATATCTGATATCCAGGAC
>JAAEPA010000445.1 GCA_024222475.1 Gammaproteobacteria bacterium
ACCAACCGCTCTTCCTTGGTGTCCACCAAATCGTTAGTGGACACTTCTTTCGACATCACCATGCTCATGCCAAGCACTGTGACGTCAGATCAAAATCAGCGGAAGGCGCGGTTCACAAGACGCTTACTTTATCTCCTATGCCAACTTGGACGCAATTGCCGCACTTGAGCACCTCGCGTACCTCAGGGATGGTATTTTGGAGGAATACGAGGAAGAAGCAGAACTCTAACTGAAATTTGGCAAGGTCGATCCGGGCACCAAGCTCAAGGCTAAGGATTTCCTGATCAGCGGCGACGAAACCTAAAAGAAACAGGCACGCGTATCGGACATCAATCCATCACGTCGACAGCGCTTTCGTCACCGGCGGCGGCCACGAGAATCCGGCCGGGCACGCGTGGTCCGATTCCGACATGTGCTGCCTCCTCCAGCTCCCACGCAAGCAATTGTCGGAATGTGACCACGAGCAAGCCTACGGGCCCAAGGAGCTTCGAATCTGGCATTTGAGCGCAGTACCGAAACCGTAGACTCTAGTGTCTCCAAATGAGGAATTGACCGGAAATGGCAGTTTACAGCGGAATGGTCGTCTTCTCCGTCGAGGAGGACACTGAGGGCGGTCAAGACCCTAATTCTCTGTACGCAACCGACGGGACTGTCGCCGGGACGGCGTTGATAACGGATTTCAGCGACCCGCAATTTGGCCTCTCGCCGGGTGACACTGTTGATATCACTTATCTCGACGCGTTTGGCGGCGGGGCTGTTTTTGCACTTGAGATCAACAGCAGTGAACTTCTTGGTTTCACCGACGGCACGCTCGCCGGCACCGTCTTGTACGGACCGGGTGATGCCTCGCCTGCCGGCGATCCTTACATCCCAACCGGCACGAATATCAGTAGCCACACCTCAACCAGGATTGACCATAAGGCTCCCTCGCTTTTTTGCTTTTTCGCTTTTTTTAACCGACATGGCCAATGTCGGGACGGCCAAGGCGAAGAGCAGACAGACGGAAAGGCGGGTTGCGATCATGGGACGGGCCTCTTGCTTGTGC
>JAAEPA010000446.1 GCA_024222475.1 Gammaproteobacteria bacterium
ACCAGCTGGATAAAGATTGCGGTGTTACCGTTTATCAACCACTGATAAAGAGCGGAAAGGTAGGCAATACCAAAGAACCCGAACCAGATTCGTGCTAGCACGGCAGGGACGCAGGTCTATTCAATGAATCGTCTGATTGAATCCGTGGTGGACGGATTATTTGGGGAAGGCTATTTTCTGATGCCATTAGACGACACGAGTGCGTCTTAGGTCGCACATCAGCGTCGCCGTTGGAGGGCAGGTGACGCAACCAGAACAACCGTCATGTCCAAATCATGGTTTATTTCGTCGGATTTCGCGGGGGGCTATCACTCAGGTAAGCTGGGCATAGCACCGTACGCATGGTATCAATTAGCATCAGAAGCTGATCGTTGCGGATTCTGTAATAGACCCTATTGGCTTCTTTGCGGGAAACCAGAATGTGTTTGTTCTTAAGTTGGTCCAAGTGCTGCGAGATGTTGCTTTGACTGGTACCGGTCTTATCTACGATCTCTCCAACCGACATTTCATCGTTACCCAGAGTACATAATATTTTCCAGCGCAGGGGATGTGCCATGGCCTTTAGCGCGTTTGCTGTCAGGATGTCCTCTTGCTCAGAGGTAGATGAGTTGAATGATTTCTTCACTCAGGTCTCCAATACTATTTTCACAAGCCCTTTCGATGGGTATAAATATCTGCATTCTGATCGGTCCAATCGCATATCAGGATCCAGTATAAGTATATTATCAGCAATTTAACCTTAGTGCCTCATCCTGTTCTGATTTTAATTGTTCTTAGCCCGGATATTTCATAAATTTGCGCGATGATCGCGTAGAGATTTGTTTTCACAAGGGATTATGCGAAGGAGCGGCGTATCCACGATTACGGCCGACTGAGCAACAATCTTGTGAAAACAAGGATCAAGCGAGGGCGTGTACAATTTATGAAATATCTGGGTTAACCCTTCCAGTGCCGATTCGCAAGCATTCACTCTTGGAATTGGGTTAATCACTATCTTCGGTACGCGTATACCCGGTCATGTTTTTGGCAATGCAGATAATATCGCTAGGTTCGCCTTTGTCATCGGTCATGGCGCGGCGGGAAAATAGGATTGGGATGCGCCGCTCATCCCTGGTAATAAAACGCGCTTCGATATTGCTGATGGGGCCGGTGCGAATCAGGGCCTCAAGCCATACCCCCATAAAGGCCTTGGCCTGCTCCTGCTCGTCTTCCTCAAAGACATCACCTATGGACATGCCCAACAGATCTTGGTGCCCATATTCGAGCATTTCGCAGGCTGCGGGGTTTACGGATTTAATGATACCCTGAGGTGTAAGTACCAGCAGTGCCTCTCCTATGGTATCGATGATATTCTGCAAATATTGTTTTGCCTGTCTCAATTCCGCGGTGCGGGCTGCGACCTGCTCCTCCAGGCGCTGATTCATCGCCCTTTCTTTTTCTATGAGGCGAAAATAGGTGCTTATTTTATTTATTAGAAGGTTATCATCGATGGGTTTGAGCAGGTAATCTACCGCGCCGACTTGGTAGCCTTTCTGTTGAAATTCGTAGGTCTTGAAGGCTGCGGTGAGAAAAATAATCGGGATGTCGCGGGTCTTTCTCCGTATTTTGAGCATGGAGGCGGTCTGGAAACCATCCATCTCCGGCATTTGCACATCTAGGATGATGAGATCGGTCTGGGGGTGATGCAGGGCCAAATCCAGCGCCTGCCTGCCGGAAGTGGCCTCCAATATTCTCACATCCATGTATTTTTCGAGTAAGGCCCTCAAGGTGTAAAGATTGTTCTTGAGGTCGTCTACGATGAGGAGGGTAAATCCGGAATATCTCTTCATGGCGAGGCATTCAGGGTCTGGTCGGCCTTAGACGGCGTGAGGTAGCGGCTCAGTATGTTCACCAATAAGATGGGTTCCACGGGTTTCGACAGTACCTCATTGGCGCCGTCCTCCAGACATCGGCGCCGGTTTTCGGCACTTTCCTTGGCCGACAGGCAGATAATGGGCAGATTTTGCAGCGCAGAGCGGTGGCGGATGCGCCGAATGGTTTCAAAACCATCCATCCCTGGGAGCATGATGTCCATCAATACCAAGTCGAATTGTTCGGTCTCGTCCAAGATCTCCAGTGCTTCTGGGCCGTCGCCCGCAGCGGTGATGTCCAGCCCCCAGCGTTCAAGTACCGGAGTCAGGGCTAACAGATTGTGCAGGTCGTCGTCAACGATCAGAATCTTCTTGCCGTGGAAATCAGCCTCTGGTAGCCGTAGTTCAGACAGGTCCGGGTTCGATTGAGAATCGCGCAGGGTTTGTTCCGGTCCCACCCTGCTGGGTTCGAACTCCATGGGCAGCAGCAGAGAAAAGGTCGAACCCCGGCCTTCTTCGCTCTCTAGCTCAATGGTGCCTCCCAGCAGACGAGCCAGTTCTCGGCTGATAGATAATCCTAGCCCGGTACCGCCATAACGCCTGCTGGTTGAGCCGTCCGCCTGTTCGAAGGCCTCAAAGACCAACGCCTGTTTTTCTTTGGGGATGCCTATGCCGGTGTCCTTGGTGCTGATTATCACGGGGTAATCACCGCGGGTGCCGCCGGTATTGTTATCAAGCCTCAGGGTGACACCGCCATGGTCGGTAAATTTAATCGCGTTAGAGAGGAAATTTTTGATTATTTGGCCAAGTTTATCATTATCGGTGAAGATGGTCTGCGGAGCCTGTTCGTTGATTTCCAGGCGAAGATACAGCCCCTTGGCGTCAAACTGGGTCTGAAACTGTTCTTGTATACCGGTCAACAGTCCCGGCAGATCGGTATTTTCCATGGTGAAGGAATATTTTCCGGCCTCGATTCGGGATAGGTCAAGGATATTGTCGATTAGTGACATCAAATCCTTGCCGGCTTCATGAATGATCCCTGCTTGATTGGTATAGGTGGCGGGCAGGGCGGTATCGTCGGTATTGGCCAGCAGTTTGGACAACAATAGGATGGAGTTGAGGGGGGTGCGCAGTTCATGACTGACATTGGCCAGAAACTTCGATTTATAGCGGTTGCTTTTCTCTAATTGTTGGGCGTGGGCGTGTAGCGCGGTGCTGTTTTCGGCGTGAGTTTTCGCCAGCTGGGTAAGCTGCTGCCCCAGTGCTTGTAGTTCCTGGGGGCCGCGCCAGGTAAACGTCACAGTCTCAGATCTGTTGAGTACTGTCTTGAGTCCGGTCAACAAATCCTGCCCGAAACGTTCGGAACGTACCGCAAACCAACGGGCAAACAGCAAAATGGTAAGAATTAATGGTGCGACGACCAGTGCCACCCTAATGACTAACTCTTTTTTGACATAGCTGATTGGCGAGGGGTCGACCGTACGGCCAACCCACAGGGGGCCCGAGCGTTCGGTAACGAATAAGGGTACCCAGATCACTTGTTCTCCACTGACTCCTTCCCATAGGAAAAGTTTATTATTAGAAAACAGTTTTTCCAGACCTGGAAAGTCATCAAAGGCCGATCCGGATGCCTGGTTCAAACTGCTGCGGGTCAAGTAATTGCCGTCGTTCTGGACCCAATAGGTATCATGATAAACACGGGCCAGGCCACCGATGTCGATGATTATGCCGACCGCTCCCAAGGGGGAGGGTATTGTATCTTGAGCATCATTGGGGGTGAAGGGGGGGTAACTGGGGCTGATTATCCTCAGGGTCATGTGCCGGGCGAGTTCGGAACCACCGGATTCAGGGCTGATGCTGATCGGGCTGGTTAGTGCGTCACCCGGTTCCAGCCGTAGGATCGAGGGCATTTTTTGAATATCCGGCAATGTCTTCGGGCTGGATTCCGGGATGAGTTCCAGGGTTTTTGTATTTCTTTTCAGCAGGAATCGCCCTTGACCATCGGTATTGAAAAATATGATTTCAATGACATCGGGCTGGTCATACAGTAGCTGATTGACCCAGTTGCTGTACCGTCCACGCAGCGTTTCGAGTTCGGCGGCGTTACCATCGGCGGCGGTGTTCAGAATGATACCGGGTTCGGGCAGTTTAGCCAGCAGGCGGACCGTCTCGATCCTACTGGCCAGATGCTGATCTAGATCACGGAAATCCGCCCTGAGATTTTGCAGATAGGCCTTATGATAAAATAGCTCCAACCCCCCCATCACCAGGGGCAGATTAATGGCAAGGGCGACCAGCAACGGCGTGAATCCGAACAGGAAAAGAATGATGAGGATCTGACTGCGAAGCTTCATTATGCACAAGTATACTCGCCGCGGCGGGGGATTCGGAAGTAGGGCGGTGTATACTGCATCTCCTCTTTTGAGAGAATGTGATAAAAGGCGGATTAAACAGGATCATGTCTATCAGAACAATAAATACGCAGCCCTTTGAAGGGCAGAAGCCGGGGACCTCTGGGCTCAGAAAAAAGGTCACAGTGTTCCAGCAGCCCAATTATCTGGAAAACTTCGTTCAGGCCATTTTCAATAGTTTGGAAGACCTCGAAGGTAAAACCCTGGTGCTTGGGGGTGATGGTCGATATTACAATCGTCAGGCCATTCAGATCATATTGCGCATGGCAGCGGCCAATCGGGTAGGTCGTGTCCTACTGGGGCAGGGGGGGATACTTTCGACCCCGGCCGCCTCCTGCATTATCCGGGGTTATCGGGCCTACGGAGGCATCATTCTTTCGGCAAGCCATAATCCGGGAGGGCCGGATGCGGATTTTGGGCTCAAATATAATGCAACAAATGGCGGACCGGCACCCGAGTCCATGACCGATCGGTTTTATACCCAGTCACGACAGATCTCCGAGTACCGAATTCTCGAAGGTGAGGGAGGGCTTGATATCGATTCAGCCGGTGTTCAGCAACTCGGTGGTATGAGCGTAGAGATCATCGATCCGGTGACCGATTATGCGCAACTGATGGAAAACCTGTTTGATTTTGAACTGATTCAGAAGACGTTCAATTCAGGCCGGTTCAAGATGTGTTTCGATGCCATGAATGCGGTAACGGGGCCCTATGCCGTGCAGATTCTTGAGCATGCTCTGGGCGCCGAGCCGGGAACGGTGATCCATGGGATTCCACTAGAGGACTTTGGCGGGATGCATCCCGATCCCAATCTCACCTATGCCAAGACCTTGGTGGATAGGCTTTACGGGGCCAATGCCCCTGAGTTTGGGGCGGCGGCCGATGGTGACGGTGACCGTAATATGATCCTCGGCCGAAGTTTTTTCGTTACTCCTAGCGATAGTCTGGCCATCTTGGCGGCCAATGCCCATCATGTGCCTGGATATCGCCAGGGTGTACGCGGTCTGGCCCGTTCCATGCCAACCAGCCAGGCGCTGGATCGGGTGGCGGCGCAGATGGGGGTCGATTGTTATGAAACGCCCACCGGATGGAAATTTTTTGGAAACCTATTGGATGATGGCCGAATCACACTCTGTGGGGAAGAGAGTTTTGGCACGGGTTCTGACCATGTGAGGGAAAAGGATGGTCTGTGGGCGGTTTTATTCTGGCTCAATCTATTGGCACTGAAACAGGATTCCGTTGAGAACATCGTTAGAAAACACTGGCGGCAGTACGGCCGCAACTACTATTCTCGGCATGATTACGAGGGCGTGGCTCAGGATGGTGCACAGTCTCTGTTGCAGGACTTGCGAGAACAGATAGGGCGGCTGGACGGTAAGCGCTATGGCGGTTTTACCGTGTCCTTCAGCGACGATTTTGCCTATACCGACCCTGTCGATGGGAGTGTGAGCAAGGCTCAGGGGGTACGGATTGGAATGGAGGACGGTTCGCGTATCGTTTTCCGGCTCTCGGGCACGGGTACCGAAGGGGCCACCCTGAGGGTGTATATCGAACGCTTCGAACCCGACCCCGACAAGCAGAACGAGGATCCCCAGCAGACGCTGGCCGAACTCATTGAGATTGCCGAGCGCTTAGCCAGGATAAGGCACTTTACCGGGCGTAGCGCGCCCAGTGTGATTACGTAGGCCGTTAATTCTCCTGCCCCTTCATCATCGAACCTTTATTAAATCCTCCTCAGAACCTCCACCCCAGGGGGGCAGGGGGGAGGATTGAAATATAAAGGATGGAAGAAAAGTGAATAATATTCTCTAGATGTTTATTCATTCTAATTTGTAGAAGATACTCGTGCAGCAGTCATATCTCATTTAACCACAGAAATCCTCTTGGAAAATCTCTTTGAACAAACTATGGCAGGACTATTGCTATTTTTGTGAAGTCGAACTTCACCGGTGAAATTGTATACTTTTATCGCTGCATTGTTACTGACTGTTACCTTAGAAGTAAATGTATAGGATGATCCTATACGCGTAGCTGAATATGAAGCGGAGAATACACCGCCGAATGGAGTAAATGTTGCTGAACTAGCACTGAAACTTTTATTACATGTACCTGAAACCTTAAATGATTTGGTTTTTCCTCTTTGTATTGTTAAATCACTAGCAGGGGGGTTATCAGGTTCATCATTGCCACCGCCACCGCCACCGCCACCGCCACCGCCATTGTCATTGTCATTGTCATTGTCATTGTCATTGTCATTGTCATTGCCACCGCCACTGCCACTGCCATTGTCAC
>JAAEPA010000447.1 GCA_024222475.1 Gammaproteobacteria bacterium
TGCCATTCGCGGTGTAACGATGTTCACTCAACAGGTGAGTGTCCTATCCCCCCATAAATTTCAAATTCTCAAATGCTTATGTATTGCAAATAGTGGTTAACTGAGGATTCTAGGTTGAATATAGCGATGCCCGGCATCTCATGGCAATTCAATTCTACCAATCAGAACAATAGAAATGGACGATCAGTCAAGCATTCACAGGTAGAATTCGGCATCCATGGCGCCTAATCAGGTGAATTTCAAGAAAAAGTGCGAACTGCTACCTTGATCAGGGCCGTTTCTCATCTCAACATATCGATCATACTGCGGTCCGTATCCGCTGCTCGACAAGGAATGGAGCCATGTCCGACACCATCGATATCACACAACATCGGGTTTTACGGGTGTTACAGATTACCGATACCCACCTATTCAGGGACCGGAACGGCCGGTTGTTGCATATGAATACCTGGGAATCCTTCGAGCGAACGCTGGACCTCGCCATCACCCGGCATTGGCCCGCCGACCTGGTACTGACTACTGGGGATCTCGTGCACGACGGCAGCGACGAGGGCTACAGCCGGCTGCATGATCGACTGTCCGGATTAGGCGTGCCCGTGTATTGCCTGGCGGGCAACCACGATACCGAGAACAATCTGCGCCGCAGACTGTCCAGCGCTAAGGTTCAGACCGTCCCCTGCGCCCGCCATGGCAACTGGGCCTTCGCATTTCTCGATAGCACCGTCCCTGGCAGTACCGGTGGCCACCTGGACTGGCGTGAACTGGATCACCTGACGCGATGCCTTGAACACAACCCCGACAGACACATACTGGTCTGCCTGCATCACCAGCCCATCCCCATGGGCAGTACCTGGCTGGACACCATGGCAGTGGACAATGCCGTAGCCATGTTTGACATAATCGACCAATATCCCCAGGTACGCGGCATCGTCTGGGGGCACGTGCATCAGGCATACGATGGACGACACAAAGGGTTACGGATGTTGTCCGGCCCCTCCACCTGCATCCAGTTCCTACCCGGCAGCGAAAAGTTCGCGCTGGACACTACCCCACCGGGATACCGCTGGCTCGAGTTGTATCCCAACGGACACATAGAGACCGGTGTGCACAGGCTGCGGGAGCAGACGACGGAAGCGGATGTGGCCGCATCCGGATATTGATCAAGAAGGCACTCCCTATCTGTGCTTCGATAGCTGGGATGTCCTGATGGCGGTGATGGAGAACTACCAGGAAGCGGACGGCGGCATTCGGATGCAGTGCCGCTTCCGGCTCATCAATGAAAATGATCGATCCCTTGCTCAGATGCTCATTTCTGAAAAGGGTATCGAGAATCGCAATTTTCTTAGCGCCTTCCGCCGTCATGCCAATCGAAAAATCGTTACCTCCCCTCTTGAATCTCCAGAGCTGCGTTGGGATTTCGTTGGGTTTCGATACATATTGCAATTCAACCTTACCGCCGAGCATGTCTTCCAATTCGGCCATGGGTTTTTCGAGCGGCTTAGGAAACCCCACGATTTGCGGCTGCCACTGTAGCGCCTTGGCCAGATCGACGTAGGTATCGTCAAATCCGAATAGCCTGAAGTCCTCCCGGGATCTGAGAATGATCTCATGAAGCGAGAGAACCTCTTTAGCGGGAAGAAACACCGAATTGCTGTTCGGGCGCCAAGCCTGACTCGAGAACTGGACATCGTCCCGTGTCGCACCGCTGTCGAAAGAAAAGACCAACTCCTCCGCGAGATCATTGGACAGCAGGAGGTTTTTAAGCATCAATTTTACTGACAACGAGCCATCGCAGCGTTTCTGGACCAGGTCACCGATCTTGTCCGGTTGAAAGGTCCAGTGGAGTTTGTCCGCGAGGATCTCGGCATCGGATCGAGGCTCCTTCCCACATTTCTCCTCCAGAGTCCGTACAGCGCAATAGAGCGCCTTGAGCAGGAAGGTCTTGCCGGAGCCGTTGCGGCCGATGACCAGATTGACAGGGGCCAAATCTTGCCAGGCAAGCGCAGTGATGGGGCCAAAGTTTTTGATTTCGATACTCTCGATCATGGTGTCTCTCCGGCCTGCCCAGCATTCCGGTCCTCGCGCAGGTAGACAGTAAACATATCCTCCGAAAGATCGAATGTGGACAGCAACCGCTTGATGCTGTCTCTAATCTGATTGGCGGATAGATTCGTCTCGGCAAGGACGCCGTGACCGTAGTCTCGCGCTAATCGTAAATCCGATACCTGTCGCGAGAAATACTTGTTGCCTTTGCGACTTTCGAAACCCAGGTTGTCTGGTAGTGCCTTGAAGACGGTAGGTTTCAGCGACGAGAGATGACGGCAGAGCGTCTCGTAGACCTGGGACCAGGTGTTGGTGCCGTCGAACGGTAGGCAGTCCAAAGTGAAGATCGTTGGTCGCTTGTAGCTGAAGTGAGAGTGACCACAATAATTGATGGTCTTTCCTCCAGTTCTGACCAGATTATCTGATGGGAAAAGAAAAACCCCCTCGAACAACTTGAAAATTATCCGAGGGGGCTGTCTCCTTGTTTCGACCAAGAAATAAGAGACA